>NZ_BCQX01000001.1 GCF_001552295.1 Globicatella sanguinis NBRC 15551
ACTTCTTGCCCACTCCCACAACCAGTCTTCTGGTCGCATCAAACAGCAAATTCTTTATTGCCATTCCTCTCTCATTCTGAATCAAGGTATGTAAAATTACTTTCTTAGTCATTAATAATTTTCACGGACAAGTCATCATCATTCCTTTGATTTAAACCGTAATTTCTAATTGATTGCCTTCAAAGATGATGAACTTACTCTCGTAATAGCCGTCACCGGTTGTACGTGGACCGTCAATTAATTCATAACCATCATTTTCTAACTCTTTAGTTAGGGCATCTACTTTCTCCTTACTGCCCACACTCATTGCCATATGAACCAGTCCGGTCCGATTTAAGCCTTTATAAGTATCGACCATATCTGGTCTTGTCATTAACTCTAAACGAGCGCCGTCCTCAAATGTTAAAAAATAAGAGCTAAACTCCGTGTTCGGATTGAAATACAATTCATTTGATGTTGCCTCAAAATATTTAACAAAGAAATCTCTTGCTTTATCTAAATGATTAACATATATCGCTACGTGTTCAATTTTCATCGATTTCCCTCACTATTCAAGTTTGTTAGTTATAGTTTAGCAAATAATCTCCTTCAAGACTATGGACTTTTTTATGATATATCAGAAATATTGCAACTAAAAGGTATATAATTCGTCATAACGATAGACCACATTAAAGTCTAACAATACCACACATACATCTTTAACTGGCTTCGCTTTGGTTTGACTCAGGGCTTGTGCATACAAACTCAACTGGAATTTATACTTATCAGCAATCAATTCAATTTGCTCACTGCGCGGGACATTGCCATATTGACGATAGCGGTCTGTCTTATAATCCAATATGACCAAGCCATCGTCTGTTTCGTAAAAGGTATCAATAATCCCATGGACTAATAATTGATCATCGGCCAACTGTGGCATTGTTTCCTCGGTTAACTGTGCCTTAAACAACCATTTAGCAGGCAATAAATAAGAAAAAGCTTGTTCACGTTGTAATGTTTGATGATGCTTAAATAATTGTTGACCATACGGGTCTTTTAAGAACCATACTAAAGTCTCCACTTTAATTAGGGCTGCTTCTTCTTTTGTTAAATACTCTTCACTCACTAAGCGGCTGATTTCACTTGCCACCCAGGATTCAATCGCTTCACCTTGATACTGATCAAAGGCCAAATGTTGCATCACAAAATGGGTTAAGCTCCCGATTTCGGCATAAGTCATCGTTTTCGGTTTCATAAACTGTGGTGGTTCAAAGGTGTCCTGCGTATAGCGAATACTTTGAATCCCTGCTTGTTCCGTGACGTCGCTTGCTGACTGATTGTTAGTAGCGGACAACTGCCCTTTTCTTAGCTTAGGTTGATGGTCCGTTTCAGTGTTGACTGGCTTAGTTCGGTCATTAAAATGACTTAATTGATCATGTGCCGGTTCTTCATACAAACGTTTTAACTCAGATACCGATTGATAAGAGGACGTATGACTCGCCAATTGATACGGGTAGACAGGGTTAGCTAGTGCGGCCATCGTTTGCGCTAAGGATGAAAGAGGTTCATCCATCGAGACTTCTTTTATCGCCTTCAGTGTAAAGTCGAGCCAACTTTCTTCGGTGATGAATTGTCGTTGTTGAATTAATTCGCCTTGCGTTTGGAAAATCTCTGCTTGATTTTTAAAAGTAACATCCACTTGTGCTATATCAAAATCAGTAACTTTTTCGGCTAAAGTATCCGGTACAGCTAATGATTGACGAATCCACTCTAACCACGAATTAGCTGCTTGACGTTCTTGTAAGACGACTAATTTATCTTGTTTATCGGTTAATTCACGGGTTTTTTCATTTTTTTCTTGCCATTTATCCTGTGAATCAATGGTTCCAACTAAAATTAATTGTTGCTCACAACGGGTTAGAGCCACATATAATTTACGCATTTCTTCGGCTTTAGCTTGCATCGTTTTTTCGATTTTTATTGCTTTATTTACCATCGATGGGTATTTTAACATCGTGGTAAAATCATATAAATCGGTACCCATGCCTGAGTTTTTCGATAAAACATAGCGTTTATGATTAATATCTTGCATATTAAATTGCTTTTCAATATTCATCAAATAAACAATCGGAAACTCTAATCCCTTACTACCATGAACCGTCATCATGCGCACATAGTCTTCATTATCGCCTAATAAGACCGGTTCAGCAATATCTTGATTATGTTCGGTTAATTCTTCAATATAACGAATAAAGCCAAATGCCCCTTTAAAATTACTTTTTTCAAAGCTAGCGGCTTGTTGGTAGAAGGCATGTAAATTCGCTTGACGTTGGGCACCATTGGTTAAGCCGGTAACATAGTCTAAGAAATACGTTTCTTGATATATTTGCCAAATCAATTCAACTAAGCGTTTCTCACTGGCAATTGTTTGCCAATGAACCAGTTGTTGATTAAATTGTCTTAATTGATCCGCAAGCGCATCATCTACTTGGGTCATATAATCTAAGACGGCTTCATAATAAGTCCCGCTAGGATGATGAATCCGGATTTTACTTAATGCTTCATCGCTCAGTCCGACAAAGTAAGAACGTAAAATCGCCACTAAAGGCAAGTCTTGTCGAGGATTATCAATGATTTTCAATAGTGCAATCATTAATTGAATCTCTTGTCTTTGGAAATAAGTATCAATTTTTTGCGCATTAATCGGTATTTCATATTGTTGGAAAGCCCGTTGAATTTCTAAAAATGGCTTTTTGGTAGATGATAAAATGACAAAGTCACGGTACTCAACCGGACGCATGCCTTTGGCTTTTTTATCATAGACTTGCCACTTAGACAGTACTTTTTGACGGATGTCTTGGGCAATTAAATGAGCTTGGGCTTCAATCGAACTATCAAAAGCGAGTTCATCTGTAAGTTCATCGGTATCAGTCGTTTCGTCATTAAAGGCTGTCGCTGCTTCATCACTGTCCTCGGCTTTTTCATGCAATAAGAGTTGAATATTAAAGCGTGGTGAAGGCGAAACGGGTTCAAAGGACAGATTACCTGTTTTTAAGGACTCTTGTTCGCCATAGTTCATTTCACCAAATTGCTCGTCCATAATGCGCTCAAATACATAATTGGTAAATTGCAGCACTTCATCGCGTGAGCGATAATTTTTATCTAACACAATTAATTCGCCGTCTTCATGTGCTTGGTATTGGCGATATTTTTTCATAAATAGGCTCGGTTCGGCCATACGGAAGCCATAAATCGATTGTTTAACATCCCCTACCATAAACAAATTGCCTGTTAAATCCGGTCGTTGTTCATGTGATAACCAAGATAAAATTGTCGCTTGAATTTCATTAATATCTTGGTATTCATCGACCATGACTTCTTTAAAAAGATTTTGATAATAAGTAGCGGCAATACTGGCCTCACGGCGCCCAGTCTGTTGATTATAAGGGGCTAAAATATTTAAGGTTAAATGCTCTAAATCATTGTAATCAATAATATTAAGTTTAGCTTTATGCTGAGCGACCGCTTGTTTAAAGTGTAAGGTAAGTTGGCTTAATTTATCAATAATTGGGGCTAACTGGGCTTCGACTTTTTCCAATTCGGGATAAGCTAATGGAAAGACCGGTTGTACATTTTTGGTAATCAATGTTTTGGCTTGGTCACGGGCCACTTTCATCGCATCGATTAACTCGCTTTCCTCCGTCTTACGCGGTTTACTTGGCCAACGCTTAAATTCCACCACCGCCAACATATTAGCAAAGTTCGCTAATTGATCTTGGTATAGATTATCTAATAATTGACCGATCATTTCTCGTTCAGCCGCTAAGAAATCCCCATATTTTTGCGCAATTTCATCGCTGGCACCTGTTAATAAGTTTTCAGCTTTTAATAATAATTGATAAGCCGATTGAAGATTACTTTGTAGATTAGGCGCTAATTGTTGTTTGTATAAGGTTGTTTGACTAAACTGATTAAAATCACGACTATATTGCGATAAGTTTTGTAAATAGATTTCCGGTTCAGGGTGGGACGAAGAAAATAGATGTAAGTTAAGCACTAAGTCAAATAAGTCTTGGTCACTTCTAGGATTGGCATAACGACTTAATAATTCTTGTAAGTCATTCGCATCCAGTCCGGTCACCTTGCCTTCGATAATATCAGCCACTAATACTTCCCAAACATCTTGAAAAATCAAGGCCTTTTGAGTCTCGTCCACTAATAAAGTAAAGCTTGGATTAAAATCAATCAAATAGAAAAATTGTTGAATCACCTGTAAGCAAAAACTATGCAAGGTCCGAATATGGGCTACCGGTAATTTCGCGATTTGCTCTAAAAAGAGAGCTTGTTTATCTTGGTACTCCGGTTGGTAAATAACCGCTTTGAGTTTGGTTTCCATCCGTTCCTTCATTTCTTTAGCGGCAGCTTCGGTAAAGGTGACCACCAGTAATTCATCGATTTGTGCAAACTCTTTACGGATATGGGTTAAGATTCGCTCAATTAAGACCGTCGTCTTACCCGATCCTGCTGAGGCTGCGACCAGTAAGTTAGATCCTGTTTGTTGAATCGCTTGCCACTGCTCGTCATTGTATTGCGCATCTTTAGGTTTTGGTTCAATTAACATCTATCCTTCCTCCTTCCCTTCAAAGTCAATTTTCAATTGGTTAATAACTTCTTTAGCTTTGATCGTTTTACGGCGATATAAGTGATAATGTTCGGTAGCATCAAAGCCTGAAATGACCCGATACCCCGGTTGTAAAGCCGTTGTATAAGGATTATCTTTATACGGCGCTAAGTCAATACGACCCGACTGCATTTCTTCAGCGGCTTGGATAAAGCGCTCATCGGTCATACGTAAAACTAATTGTAAATCCTCGCCACGAATGACTTTTGAACTGGCCTTATATTGACCATCTTTCTTTAATGATACCGGATAAATCAAACTATCTGATTGTTCCTCAATATCGGGATCAATTTGCATTAAATCCGCTTCATCGGCTGCTACAAATCCATGTAATAGATTGTTTTTTAATTGGGTATCATAAAGGGATCCTTGAGACGCTTGGGCTAAGACATCTGGTGTTACCTCATTAAAATTATGAATCAATGGTTGGTAAAAAGCACCTAATGCTTCAAACTGCGGATAGTTTTGTAAAGCAATATTTAAATAAGTTAGAATTTGTAAATCGTGACCATAATAAGCATCTTCTAGCTTAAATTGTTTTTTACCTGACTTATAGTCAATGATTTGTAATTTATTCGCCCCCACTAATTCGTCAATACGGTCAATTTTCCCGGTAATATATAATTTACCGCCACTGGACAATGGGTAACTCATCCCTTTTAAATCATGTTGCGGATTCATCCCAAAGATGGCTTCCGTTTTTAAGGTGCGCATCTTAATTTTAGCTTGTTGTTGATAGCTAAATTGTAAAAAGCGCCATAATTGTTGATCAAGTTGTAACTTAATGGCCTGCATTCGTGGATGACCACTGAAAATATTGAATTTCCACTCTTGATTAATGGCCTCAATGCTTTCATTTAAAATGACCCTTAATTCTTCAGCGGTTAAATTAACTAAAGTACGCCCAGAAGCAATAATTTTAGCCATCACCAAGTCTAGTGCATGATGGAAATAATCCCCGGTTTTAGCCGCATCAATTTCATATTGTTCTCGCTCTTTTAATCTTAAACCATAGGTTAAAAAATGACTGAATGGATCTTGATAATAAGCTTCTATCTTCGACACAGAGGCTGAAATATTTTGGCCAAATAAAGCAATGGCGGTTTCAGGTGTGAGTGCCGTTGGTAAAACATTGAATTTAAAAATCTGATGCACTAACTGTTGCCAATTCTTTTCAATGGCTTCTGGCGCATACAATACTTGATGTAATAATTGTTTTTGTTGATGCGTCATCGGTAAACTATTCTGATATTGATGACGCAATACTCCAAGTAGAGGCGATAATTGCATCGGCAGGCGCCCTAATTGGTTGCTGTGAATATTTTCATTTAAAAATGGGTGTTGTTCACTACCAAATGACTCCACTTTAAATTGACAAGCTTTAATCAGATTGAGGATATAAGGTGAAAATTGTCTTTGTGAATCGCCTACACTGAGTGCCACTGAAAAATATAATTGATCGGTCGCATCCAATAATAATTGATAGCCAATGAGCTGTTCCATTTGATTGCGTTGCTTGGAGGTATCGGCTAGGTTTTGATGTGGTAGTAAACGTTCTTGAATCTCCGCACGATTATCTTCTGTTAAGAGAGAATCACTGGTATAAGTCTTCGGTAAACTATGATCATCGGCTCCTAGAATAAAACAAATTTTAGCCGGTTGCACTTGTGGACTTTCAATACTGGTAACCGTCACTTGATCCATCGTTGGTGGAATAATATGATAGGTCGCTTGTTGTAAACCAGTTAGTAATAATTCAGCAAACAACGCTAATGACAAGTTCTTTTCACCATAAAGTTGATGGAATTCATCTAAGGCATCCATCAATACTTGCCATACTTGTTCAAAACGACGTGACAAATCGATTTGCCCTCGTTCAATCGCTTGATCACGTAAAGCCATGAGGCGCTTTTGCACTTGGGTATCGACTAATAATTGATATAACCATTCTCCGGCTTGTTGACCTGACAGCCCTTTGTCCCAACGACTTAAGGGTTGATATAGATAGGACACAAGCCACTGACGCCAACGACTCACCACTTCAAAAATGGTTTCGTTCGTTTCATCACCTTGATAATTAACATAGGGTTGTTCTGATTGCGGAAATTGCCATTCAAACTTTTCACTATAAAAGCGGAAGCCAAAATAACCATTGGCAATTAAAATGTTTTCTAAAAGGGCCTTTTGATGACGTGCCTCTTCAATATTCCCTTCTAGCCATTCCGGCATTAACAAATCCGACTTGATGACGAGCATTAAGTCTTGATACCGCCAATGATTTAAGGACAAATTCAGTACTGCTTCTAACCACAAGACTAAGGGATGTTGCGACATATTCGCTTCATGGTCAAAAAAGTAAGGAATTTGATTCATCTCAAAGATTGGGCCTAGCATTTGTTGATATAAATCCATATCGCGGGTTAACACTAAAATATCACGATAACGATACCCTTCAATCGTTACTAAATAATGAATCTGATTACTAATATGACGTAATTCACTTTGCACTGTTTCAAATTGCCAAAAATAATGATGCGTAGTAGCGCTATTTAAAGCCTGTGGCACTAATAATTGTGATTGTTGTTGTTGGAAACGTGAGGCAACTTCTAAAATGGCGGGTTGATAATTAAAATAATGCGCTTGAATCTCCCAATCAGGCAACACTTCAAAATTAAATAATTGTCCATAATGTTTAAGTTGACGATAAGTGTCTTTTACTATTTGAACCATTGGTAACCATTCAGCACTATTAATTTGGGATTGTTTAATCGGTAAGGTTAACCAAACTCGCTTAAATTTTTGAGCGAGGTCTACTAATAATTGATATTGTTGTGCATTAAAAAAATAATGATGATCTACTACTAAATAATGATGCTCAAATCCTTCATGTTGGGCTAAATAGTGTGATAAATCCAAATATGTTTGATAATTAGCTAATGATTGCGTTTCGATCGTATCAATAAAAGCGGTATATAATAATTGTAATTCTTTAATACGTTGCGCTTCCATATTTAAAATCGTCGCCTCAACTACTTGTTTACTCACCATATCATCGGTTAAGGCTTCAGGATTAACATTGCCTTGATATAACTCTTCGAATAGCGCCAATAATTTCTCAACGAAACCTAAGTGATGTTGTTGCCCTTTATAAACAATCAATTGGTCTTGATATTGATCTAATAGTTGCTTAATCACCATCGTTAAACCGATATCGGATAGATTAGTGCGTTGATGTTGTTTCTCATCTAACATAAACCAAGCCAAACGTGTAAAGCTGACCACTTGAATGTCCATCATGGCCGATTCTTGGCGTCCGCTCATTTTTTGACTTTCTTTTAGTACAAAGGTTTCCATGTCAAACTTAATATGTTCCGGCACTAAATAATAAATAATTGCTTGCGGATCTTGTGCTTTAATTTTAAATAGCTCTTGGATTAGGGGAGCTTTTTTATTAACTGACAAATCGCCGGTTACAATTTGTAAAGCCATACTCTCGTCCCTCCTCGTAAAATAATATCGATAGTCCTATTGTATCAAATTCACTTCTGTTTAAAAATAGGCCTTCGTTGAATATTGATGAATAATGCATGATCCGCTTACAGATAATGCTTCATGGCTTAGGGTAAAATGAGTGATGCTAACTTTTATTATTAGAACGCAAAAACTATTTCTCAAATCAATTAGTTTTTGCGTTAATTATAGTCTCCACATGATTAGGAGTGGTCCAGAAGTAGAACATTGAATGATTTTCGCTTCGTCTGTTCCTCCGCACAGTTGGGAGTGGACCAGAAATAGAACATTGAATGATTTCGCTTCGTCGGCCCACCCTCAAAAAGATGTTTACCCTATTCAATTGAAAAAATTCCCTTGCTTATGGGGTACTGGCATCAATCAAGTTTCCCTCCATACAATTAACTAAAATCCCTTGCTTATAAGAGCCACTGACACCATGCAAATTTAGCCCCATACAATTGAATAAAATCTCCTTCTATATTGCCTAACGCCAGAAACTAGATGGATTAGGACAAACAAAAAAGACCAACAGAAATCAATGTTCGGCTTCACTTCAAATAGATATTCTAGTTTATTTGAAGGAGGCAGTCAGATATCTTTCTGTCAGTCTTAATTTATTAGTTTTCGTAAGCCGCTGTTAATTGCGGTACGACTTGTTTCTTACGTGAAACGACACCTGGTAATAATAGTTCATTGTCAATCACTGTAGTACCAAAAGCCGCTTCTACTTGTGTGAAGTCTTCACCAGATACTAAACCGAATGAATTGCTTTCTAAAATATCGGTTACGATTAACACGAATAAATCATATCCTGAAGCATCCATTGCAGTTAATAATTCAGCTTTTTGCGCTTGCATTTCTTCAAAACCAATCGCGTTTACTTGAGCGATGCGCACTTTTTTACCATTCATATCGAATGATTTCGCATCTAATGTTAATAATTCATCAATTGTTTTAGTTGATAAATTGGTTCCTGCTTTTAATAATTCTAAACCATATTTTTCTAAATCAACTTCTGCGATTTTCGCTAATTCTCGCGCTGCAGATTCATCTTGATTCGTGCAAGTGGGTGATTTGAATAATAAAGTATCCGAGATAATAGCCGATAACATTAAACCAGCAATTGATTTTGGAATATCGTAATCATGTTCCTTGAACATTTTTAATAAGACAGTGGCGGTACAACCAATGGGTTCTGCACGGTAATATAAAGGTTGCGCTGTTTCAAAACCAGCAATACGGTGATGATCGATGACATAATCCACGGTCACATCCGCTAAATCATCGACTGATTGTTGGGGTTCATTGTGGTCCACTAAAGCAACATGCTCAACTTCGTTGGCAACTGTCGTCACCACGCGTGGTGCTTCGACATTAAAATAATTTAAAGCAAATTCAGTTTCTTCATTTGGGGTTCCTAAAGCAACAGGTTCTGCAACATACCCTTGACGCTCTAAAAAGAAGCTCATCGCAATGGCTGAAGCAATCGTATCAGTATCTGGATTTTTGTGTCCGAACACTAAATATTTAGACATTTATTAATTCCTCCTAAAAAGGTCTTTTCTATATTTTATCACATCTTAAGCTATTTTAAAGAAATATTTTCATTTTCTTGTTGAATTTCTGCTAACCATTCTTGTTCTTGCTCTGTTAATTCAGCCTTTTCAAGTAAATCTGGTCGTCTTTCATAGGTTTTGCGGATAGCTTCTTTGGCTTTCCATTTTTCAATCTTTTCATGATGGCCACTTAATAAGACATCCGGTACCACTTTTCCTCTAAATTCTCGTGGCCGCGTATATTGTGGGTGTTCTAATAAATGACGTTGATGTGACTCATCTACAATTGAGTGCGCATTTCCTAAAACTTCGGGAATTAACCGGACTGTCGCATCAATCATCACCATTGTCGGCATTTCACCATTCGTTAAAACATAATCACCGAGTGACACCTCATCGGTTACATAATCACGAATTCGTTCATCGAAACCTTCATAATGACCACAAATAAAGATTAATTGTTCTGCTGTTGACCATTCTTGAGCCATTTGTTGGGTAAATGGCTTGCCGGTTGGATCAACTAAAATGACTTTCGATTTATCTTTACGTTCAATTGCTTCGAGTGTTTCGACAATAGGCTCAACCCGTAATAACATGCCCGCTCCGCCACCATATGGATAATCATCAACATGACCATGTTTATTGACCGCTTTTTGACGAAAATCATGTAAATTTAAGGTCATTTTTTCTTTATTTTGTGCTTCCTTCATTAAAGAGGTATTAAGGGGTGCAAACATTTCTGGGAATAAAGTTAACACATCAATTTGCATCATCAATCAAACCTTCCATCAATTCGATTATCGCGATGCCGTTGGTTAAATCTACCTCTTTCACGACATCATTAATAAAGGGTAATAACACATCGCGTTTTTTTGGTTCATGACGTTTAACCACCCAAACATCATTCGAACCTAACGATAGAATTTCCTTAACGGTTCCTAATTCATTACCATCGGTAGTGATAATCTTTAAGCCAATAATTTGATGATGATAAAATTCATCTTCAGGCAGTGACTGTTGTTGGTCTTTTTCAATCGCTAACCAATAATTTTTATAGTGTTCAATATCATTAATATTATGGATTCCTTCAAAACTTAAAATATAAGTCCCTTTATGTAAATAGGCATCCGCTACAGTTAATTTTGTTAGTACCTTCTCTCCGTCGATAATCGCTAATTTTTTACCTGGAGCAAAGCGTTCATCAGGGAAATCCGTATCCGCAATGACTTTAATTTGACCTTTAATACCAAAGGTATTGACAATTCGCCCTACTTTATACATTATCCTTCCTCCTCAATCGGACCATTTTGGGTAAAACGTTCTGACATATATAACATTAAAATGGTTAATAATGCTAAATAAATCGGTAAAATTCCCATGCCTGTTACTTTCGTAATCCAACCAAAGATAGGTGGCATCGCCATTGCGCCCACATAGGCACTGGCCATTTGCACCCCAATAATGCCTTGTGATTTATCTTTTCCAAAATAACGTGGCGACATATGAATAATACTTGGATAAATAGGTGCACACCCTAATCCAATAATAATTAAACTAATTAGCGCAATCACTGGAATTTTGATTGGCAATAATAATAAAATTATGCCCGTTGCTAGGACACCTATCCCGATGCGAATCATTTGCTCGTCATTAAATTTAAAGGTTAAGAAGCCACTTAAAGCACGTCCTACCGTGATACCAATATAAAATAAAGCAGCATAACCGGCGGCAGTCTCAGGTTCAATACCTTTTACTAATACAAAATAACTACTTGTCCAAAGTCCTGCAGTCGATTCAATCGCGCAGTAACAAAAGAAGGCAATCATAATTTCTTTAGCACCTTTTAATGATAAAATTTCTGGAATGCTTAATGGTTTGCCTTCAGCACGTTTGCCATTGCTTTTGGCTTCATGTGTTTGCCATAAAGGTAAGCTAATAAATAGACTCGTTGTTAAAACAATTTGAATGATCGCAATATATAAATAACCACTTTGCCAACCCGAACCATTCGTCAAGGCATAGGACATAATATAAGGCCCAATCGCTGCTCCTACACCCCACATACAATGTAACCAGCTCATATGGTGACTCTTATAATGTAAAGCGACATAATTATTTAATGAAGCATCGACACTGCCGGCACCTAGACCATAAGGAATCGCCCATAAACATAACATCCAAAATTGATTACTAATTGAGAAACCAAATAAAGCAACGGCCGTTAATAGCACACTAAATGCAGTTACTTTACCAGGACCAAATGTCTTCGTTAAGCGATCACTTTGCAAACTGGAAATGATTGTTCCAAAAGAAATAATTAACGAAATAACGCCGGCATAAGAAACATCAACCGCTAAAGTTTGATGCATTACGGGCCATGCTGAACCTAATAAGGCATCCGGTAAGCCAAGACTGATAAATGATAAATAAATCATGACTAATAATAAATGTATCATGCAACCTCTCCAATCTAAAATAATAACCTTCACTATTATACGACAGTTCAAGTAAATTCGCTATCGAAACCGTTTATTAATCGCGATAACTTTCACTTTAGTGGATAATCATGTAAAATGTATTTATATCTCTTTTTAGGAGGAACCAAGTATGACGTTTGATGGCTTTTTTACACGTGCCTTAGTCAAGGAATTAGCGGATCATCTAATTGGTGGCCGTATTTCCAAAGTGTATCAACCTTTCGAGCAAGAATTACAATTGGTGATTCGTAATCATCGTACCAATTATCGTTTAAACAGCTCGATTCATCCCACTTATTACCATTTAGGTTTAACAGATGAGCGTCCAAGTAATCCCACTCATGCACCAATGTTTTGTATGTTGATGCGTAAACATTTAGAAAATGCCATTGTATTAGACATCCGGCAAATTGACAATGACCGTATCGTACAATTTATTGTGAGTGGCTTAGACGAATTAGGTGACCAACAGAATTACCATCTTTATTTTGAATTGATGGGTCGCCACAGTAATATCCTATTAGTGAATCCGGCTAAAAATACGATTATTGACTGTATTAAACATGTCTCTCCTAGTCTCAATAGCTATCGCGGATTACAACCAGGGGCTGAATATGTTCAACCACCCAAAAATCCACAACAAACGAATGTCTTTGCTTTACCAGACTTAGAAAGTTGGGCGAATGAACATTATCAGCTATTAGCAGATGGTCTGGCATCTCGAATTATTGAAGGATTAGGAAAAATTGGTGCCAATGAAATCGAATATTTAATGAATCAAGAAAAAATGACAGCCGGTGAAGCTATCAATCAATTGATGGCCGCCACCACTACTGCACAACCCACGATTTTCAAGCAAAAAAATGCCAAATTATCCTTTTATTATTATCCTGTTAAGCATTTTGAAGCTGAACAAATTCACTACCCTTCACTTTCAACTTTATTAACAGCC
The DNA here is from genome assembly GCF_001552295.1 of Globicatella sanguinis NBRC 15551. Lineage (GTDB taxonomy): Bacteria > Bacillota > Bacilli > Lactobacillales > Aerococcaceae > Globicatella > Globicatella sanguinis. The sequence goes on from NZ_BCQX01000001.1 coordinate 13,159, forward strand.
TTTTTCCAACAAAAAATTCATTTAGATCGTATTCGTCAATTATCAGGCGATTTAATTCAAAAAATTGAACATGTGATTGAACGCAATCAAATTAAAATAGCAAAATTAGCAGAAGATCGCAAAGTAGCCCAGGCTTCAGATACCTATCGGACAAAAGGTGAACTCTTAAAAGCCTATGCTTACCAAATTGAAAAAGGTCAAACAGAAGTGACATTGGATAATTATTATGACAATAATCAACCTTTATTAGTTGAACTTGACCCACGTTTATCAGCGATTGATAATAGCCAAAAATATTTTAAAAAGTATACTAAATACCGTGATTCATTAAAATATATTGACCACCAAACCCAATTGGCTGAAGCAGAAAATGAGTATTTAGAAACAGTACTTGTCCAAATTCAACAAGCTGATTTGGAAGACATTGAAGATATTAAAGAAGAATTAACGAGCGAAGGTTATGTTGCACAACGTAAACAAAATATTAAAAAACGTTCAAAATCAACGTCAAAACCAAGACGCTATCGCAGTGATGATGGGGTCATGATTTATGTTGGACGCAATAATCATCAAAATGACGAACTCAGTCTTAAAAAAGCCAGTAAAAATCACTGGTGGCTCCATGCCAAAAATATCCCTGGTTCTCATGTGATCATTGAAAGTGACCAACCAAGTGATGAAACCATTACGCTAGCGGGAGAACTCGCTGCTTATTATTCTAAGTTCAGTGATTCATCCTCCGTTCCAGTAGACTTATTACAAGTCAAACATTTACGTAAACCCAATGGTGCTAAACCTGGCTATGTGATTTATGAAGGTCAACGCACTATTTATGTGACACCTGATGAACAGAAATTACGTACCTATCAAATTGACAATTAACTCAATTGGCTATTTGAGTGGAGCCTTTAAAGTATTGAGCAGTCCATTTGGTGACTAACAAAAGCCTTTATCTATCAATATAATAAAAAAAACTGAAGTTACAAGATGAGTTGAGTGTCGAGTAGACCTCACAACCACATCATAACTTCAGTTTCTTTTTTATTTTACAATGACCACTTGGTCTTCACCATTGTCGACTTCACTTAAGCGGACCGCAATTCGCTCTGTTTTGGCAGTTGGGACATTTTTACCCACAAAATCTGCTCTAATCGGTAATTCGCGGTGTCCACGATCCACTAAAATAGCTAATTGAATATGCGAAGGACGATGTTGATCTAAAATCGCATCCATTGCAGCTCTTACCGTGCGTCCGGTATATAATACATCATCGACGATGACGACTTTTTTGCCCGTTAAAGCATGAGTAAAGCTCGCTTCAGTTACTTCTGGTTCATCGGAAACCGTCGCATGGGTCAAATCATCGCGATAAAAGGTTATATCCACATAATCAACCGCTACTTCATGCCCTTCAATTTCTTTAATCTTCGTCGCAATGCGATTAGCTAAGTATTCGCCACGCGTTTTAATCCCGACTAACACAACGTCCTCTAAAGTCTTATTGCGTTCTAAGATTTCATGGGCAATTCGTTTAAGTGTCCGATTGATGGCCATTTCATCCATTAAAATATTTTCAATCATTTCAACACTCCTTTCAAGGTGATAAAAATAAAGATCGTCATAGCCCATTAAAAATGAAACTATCACCATCTTTATTGACTAATATTTGCTATACATTATTTTCTTGATTTCACTTTTCCACCCCAAGTAGAAAAGCCATTTTTCAAGATAAAGACATTATCATGACCGTTTTTCTTTAAAATACGGGCACAACGTGGTGCTAAATTACCATCTTCGTCATATAAATATGCGGGTTTGTCACGGCGTACTTCGGCTTGACGTTGTTTAAACTGTGACATTGGAATATTGCGTGCTCCTAAAATATGACGCGCCTCGAATTCCGGTATTTCACGTACATCCACAATTTGTGCTCCAGCACGTAATGTTTCTAATTCCGTCGCTTCAATCATTTGAGCGGAATTACGTGCAATCCACCATAAATAAAGTAAGTAGCCACCATAAATGACTAAACCTAAAACAATTAAAGCTAAAATAAATTTCAAAATTTCCATTAAATTAATTACTCTCCTAACTCATCAACTGGTACTAATCGAGCAGCCCCGATAACACCAGCATCATTACCAATTGTTGCTAAACGGATTTTTGTGACATCACGTACTTGTGGGAATGAATATTGACGGTGATATTTTTCAACGTGCTCTTTTAAATAATTACCAGCCGCTGAAACGCCGCCCCCTAAAACAATCGTACTTGGATTTAAAATATTCGCAATATGGGAAGTCGCGATGCCTAAATAATGAGAAAACATATCAACTACATGTTCACTAAATGTATCGCTATCTTTTGCTGCATCAAAAATATCACGAGCGGTTACTTGATCGCCACTATCAATACGTGCTTTAATCGTTGAATCACCTGCAAATTCATTTGAATAATGACGTGCAAGATTAACAATTCCTGTTGCTGAGGCAACTGTTTCTAGACAGCCTTTATTACCACAAGTACATTCAAAACCATTTTCTGTATCAACAAAAATATGTCCCACTTCGCCCGCTGTACCACCGACACCATGTAATAATTTATTATCTAAAACAATTCCGCCACCAACACCAGTACCTAAAGTGAACATCACGACATTAGGTTCACCATTACCGGCACCTTTCCATTGTTCACCTAAAGCAGCCACATTCGCATCATTATCAATATAAAAAGGTAAATTAAAAGCTTCGGCAAATTGCTTTCCAACTTCTTGTAATTCACTCCAGTTTAAATTGTAAGCACCAATAACTGTTTTGTTTTCAGCATCTACTTTCCCTGGCGTTCCCATCCCAATACCATAAAAACTCTCTTCTGTTAAATTTAATAATGATAATTGCTCTTTAATCGAATCGATAATATCCGGGACAATATGTACGCCATCATTTAAGATGTTGGTTTGAACACTCCATTTTTTTTGAATTTCACCAGCGGGTGTTAAAATTGCTAATTTTGCTGAAGTACCACCTAAGTCAATCCCAATAATTTTTTTCTCCATTTTTCCTACTCCTTTAAATTTCTCTTTGTATCCCAATAAAAATAAATAAAATCAATAATAAAACGATGCTAATGGATAATAATAAACGTTGTTTCTTCGTTAATGGATGATATTGCTTGATACCAATGGCTGCGGTCATCAAAGCTCCCATTAAAGCGCCGCCCATATGACCCCAATTGTCGATCGTACCTGAAAATAGATTCATCAAGACATTAATAACAAATAATGTCAGAAACGTTTGACCACGCTGTCTTAAATAATTTGATTGTGGATATAGACGACCTAATACAATATAAGCCGCAAATAAACCAAAAATACCGGTACTAGCTCCTGCAGAAAGAGAACCCGCACTCGCCAAGCCGAAAGAAACAACATTTCCACCTAGAACACTAATTAAATAAACCAGTAAATAACGTCCATGACCTAATATTTTTTCAAGTTCAATCCCCACAAAATAAAGGGAAACCATATTCATCAAGATATGTTCGAATCCAATATGAATAAAACCGGCAGTCAATAAGCGCCACCATTCATTAAAATGAACAATGAAAGGTCTAAAATTTGCACCTGCATTTACTAATGCTTCGCTCGATTGTGTAGTACCAAAAACGAATAACATCCATATAAAAACAGCAATATTAAGTGTTAATAAAATATACGTTACAAATGGCGCCTGACGCCACCATTCAGGATTTTTAATTTTTTCCATTATTGCTCCTCTCTATCTCGCAATGATGAGCTTTTTAACAGGTTGATCAAATGATTCGACAGGCAATAAATCATTGTCGACCATTTGAATCGGAAAAACGAGCGAAACCGTATTGGTGGTAGGTAATTTTGCTAGTAGACGATCATAATAACCGCCACCAAAGCCGACCCGATACCCCTCACTCGAAAAAGATAAGCCTGGAACAATGATTAAATCTAATTGCTCAGGTTCTAGTCGTTGGTGAGTCTTCGGTTGCACCACTTTGCGATAAACTGTTTTAAGTGTGTCCCCCATTTTATAAGGAGCAAACTCTAATTGATAATTGGGAGCTAAACAAGGTAAATACACTTCATAACCTTGTGCTTCTAATTCTTCTAATATGGGCAAAACATTTACTTCAGGATGAAAGCTATAAAACAAAGCTAATTTTTGAACTTTGATTGTTTGTAAATACCCAAAAAATTGTTGCTTCAAATCACTTTCCCATTGGCGTCGTTGCCCACTATCCAACTCTTGAAGTTTATTGATACTTTCTAATCGAAGGGTTTGCTTATCTTTTTTCATAATACCTCCCTCTAAGATTACTAATATATTTTAACACATTTTAATGAAAAATGGGAGCGTTCTTTCAAGGAATCATAACGTTATCAAAATCATGTTTAGAGTGGACAAAATAGCATTAGATAAAGTTAAGCTTATCGTTTATAAATTTGATTAGAAATTAAGAACGGTGAATATTTTTGTTTAAATTTAGGTGAGACCATCGGGCTCAGAGCGTAATTCAATTCTAATAGAGTAACCCCGAGACGAATGGCATTTAGGTGAATATCTTATTGTAAATGAAAAATACCCGATTGACTGTCAATACAATCAACCGAGTATTCAAATCTTGGATTATCTAGTTCGTTCTTTAATTCTAGCTGCTTTACCAGACAATGCACGAATGTAGTATAATTTCGCACGACGTACGCGACCTTTACGAACAACTTCAATTTTCGCTACACGTGGCGTATGTAATGGGAATGTACGTTCTACACCTACACCATTTGAAATTTTACGAACTGTAAAAGATTCGCTAATTCCAGTACCACGACGTTTAATAACTAAACCTTCGAAAATTTGCACACGTTCACGTTCGCCTTCGACGATTAATGCGTGTACACGAACTGTATCACCTGCACGAAATTCAGGGATATCGTTACGTAATTGAGCTGCAGTAATTTTTTCAATTAATTTACTCATGTTTTTTTCTCCTCTTCTAACAAACACTCATAGATAGCAGAATTGTCTATCCAGCGGAATATCGTGATTTGGGGTCCGCAGACCACTCTTACTATTATACAATAAAAGATACGGTTGTAAAGAGCTTTTGTAAATATTTTTTTAATCCACTAGAAATTCATAGCTTCGAAAGTTATATGACCTATTAAATGGTGTAGACTCTCCTTTTGAGATGGAAACTAATAAAATTTGATGAAATAAACAACATTGAAATCATCCATCAAGTGAATAGCTCAATCAAAATAAAGATCTATGCTCATGGAGACACTTATTCTCAAATCTATCAAAAATCTGATGAAAAGGATCTTCTAAAGTTAGTGCCACGGTATCTAGCCATAAAAAACATTAGAGTATGAGTTCATCCATCATCAAGCATCAAAAATAGTGCAACTAATCTATTTTTATAGCGTGTGATGTGTTATCTATCCTATTAACTTTTTCGCTATTCTTCTTCCTCCTAGCATAACGATTAACTAGACACATCTAGATTTGAACGCTATAATTAATGAGAATAATTTTTAGGAGGCTCTTATGGTTAAACGAATTTGTTTTACTGGTGGTGGCTCTATTGGCCATGTGTCAGTTAACGTAGCCTTAATCCCTTATTTTCAAGAAAAAGGTTATGAAACATTTTATATAGGATCAAAAAACGGGATTGAACGTGAGATGATTAATAAATTAGACAATGTGCCCTACTATCCCATTAGTAGTGGTAAATTACGTCGTTATTTTGATTGGCAAAACTTTGTCGATCCTTTTAAAGTCATGAAAGGCGTTAGCGATGCTTATTTTATTTTGAAAAAGCAACAACCGACGATGATTTTTTCTAAAGGTGGTTTTGTAAGTGTGCCGGTTGCGATGGCAGCCAAAATGTTAAAGATTCCTATCGTGTTACATGAATCAGATGTGACACCTGGTTTAGCAAACAAAATTAGTATTAAGTTTTCTGATCATATTTTTACAACCTTTCCACAAGCAGCAGAACATTTGCCCAAAGGACAAGCTACCGTTATTGGCTCTATTATCCGCGATAGTTTATTTGAAGGTAATGCGGAACGTGGTTATCAATCTACAGGTCTAACACCTGATAAACCAATTATGATGGTTATGGGGGGCTCTTTAGGTTCGAAAGCAATCAATGATGCGATTCGTCAAAATTTAGATTATTTATTGACAGAATACCAATTAATCCATTTAACGGGTAAAGGTTTAAAAGATGACTCTCTAACTCAAGACGGCTATGTCCAATATGAATTTGTAACGGATGAATTAAATGATATATTAGCGATTACCGACTATGTTATTTCAAGAGCGGGTTCTAACTCAATTTTTGAATTTTTAGCTTTAAAAATACCGATGCTATTAATTCCCTTAACCGCTCAAGCTAGTCGTGGAGATCAATTATTAAATGCTCAAAACTTCCAAAATGAAGGATATGCCCTTGTTTTAAACGAAGAAGAACTTTCTCCAGAAACGTTGAAAGAAAAATTAGTTGCTTTGACTGAACAAAAAGAGACAATGATTGCACAAATGAACCAATATCAAATCAGTAATTCCATTGAAGATTTTTATCAATTGATTACTCAATATAAAAAATAAACAAAATCAGGTAATGAAATGTTCTCTTTCTTTACCTGTTTTTTTCATTCTCTTTACTTGACATTGGATTATGATAACTTTACAATCTAGTTATAAAGACTAGATGTAAGGAGGTGGCTATTTTATATGATAAAGTTACCGTATTGACATCAATTGCCTGATTTAGATTTATATTTAGACCAAGTTTTAATTTTAATCAATGACTTGATAGTGGAACCCACATTGTCGGAAGAAAAAGGTTTAACAGCTTCAATGATTAATAATTATGTCAAACATCATCATATTGAAAAGCCAATTAAAAAAAAATACCGTAAAAGCCAAGTCGCTAGACTGATTGCGATAACTTTCCTTAAAAATGTATTTCCGATTCAACATATCAGTCAAACACTGAAGATGTTAAGTGAAGATTATGATTCGGAAACATTGTATAATGGTTTTGTCAAATGTTTAGCTAAAGATCAAAACAATGAAATCGAGGTCCCAGCAATTATTCAATCAGCTTGTCAAACAGTTATCTTATATTATCAAACACAAGCTCTTATTGCAGACTATAAAGGAGAAAAAAATAATGAACATGACACGATTTAAACCCAGTATTCAACTATCATTTGGTGAAGAAATTGGTAATAGTGTTTCGCATGGTGTAGCGGCTTTAGCCATGTTAATCCTCTTACCGATAACCGCAATTTATGCTTATGTCCATTATGACGTCACGGCCATTGTGGGGATGTCTATTTTTACAATCAGTTTATTTTTAATGTTCTTAGCTTCTACCATTTATCATTCAATGAGTTACGGTTCACCTCATAAATATGTCATGCGCATCATCGATCATAGTATGATTTTTATTGCGATTGCGGGTAGTTATACCCCGGTTGCACTTTCGTTAATTGGTGGCTGGTTAGGCATCGCGATTATCGTTTTACAATGGGGCATCACCATTTTTGGTATTTTATACAAAATCTTCGCTAAAAAAGTCAATGAAAAGTTTTCCTTATTCCTTTACTTAATAATGGGATGGTTGGTCGTTTTTATATTACCGGATGTGATTAAACATACGAGCGCCATCTTTCTAGCTTTAATGGTATTAGGGGGTCTGCTGTATACGATTGGTGCCCTCTTCTATGCTAAGAAAAAACCATACTTCCATATGATTTGGCATTTCTTTATTATTCTAGCTTCACTGGCTCATTATATTGCGATTGTCTATTTCATGATTTAATGAGGCTATGCAAATTTTTATAATTCTGTTCAGGCATATCTATTCAAGTCAAAGCGCAGTGGTTGAGTGGTATCAAAATGCGTCTTAATGGGGTTTGGCATCAATTTGATAAATTCAATTGAGTGAGTGCTCGATAATTAACAACGCAGTGGTTGAGTGGCCTCAAACAAGTCGATAGACGCAGTTTGAGGCCACTCAACTTTACGGGGGTGAACAAACGAAGCGAAAATTATTTCATTTTCTACTTCTGGTCCACTCCCAACAAAAAAGCTTTCTAGCTGAATTCTACTTTATGCATTGGAATCCAGTTAAAAAGCTTATTTTTTTATTCAATTATAGCGCTGAGCATAGCTTACTAGACATATACTTCGTTAAAAATTTGCGTAAAAATCATTTAAATAGCCCTATTGGGCTTCAACTTACTCGAGCCAAATGATGACGGCATTATTTAATAAACATTGCGTCGCCAAAACTAAAGAAACGATATTTCTCAACTACTGCATGTTCGTAGGCTTTTAAGATTTTTTCACGATCATAAAAAGCACTCACTAACATCACTAAAGTTGATTGTGGTAAGTGGAAATTCGTGATTAAATGGTCCACCACTTTAAATTGATAACCTGGTGAGATAAAAATGGAAGTCCAGCCAGAACTTGCGACGATTTCGCCATTATGTTCTGAGGCAATCGTTTCTAAAGTTCTCACACTCGTCGTTCCGACAGCGGTAATTTTGCCACCATTCGCTTTTACTTGACGAATTTTAGCCGCTGAATCTTCGCTTAACATATAGTATTCGGCATGCATTTCATGTTCTTCAATTTTATCGGTCGAAACAGGACGAAACGTTCCTAATCCAACATGAAGCACCAATGGAATAATTTCAATTCCCTTGGCTTTTACTTTCTCCAGTAATTCCGGAGTAAAGTGAAGCCCTGCTGTTGGGGCAGCAGCTGAACCATTTTCTTTGGCATAAACTGTTTGATAACGATCAGGATCATCTAAGCGTTCTTTTATGTACGGTGGTAATGGCATTTGACCTAGGGTTTCTAATAATTCTAGAAAAACTCCTTCATAATGAAATTCTATCATGCGACCACCATGGGTTAATTCTTTGGTAACCGTCGCTTTTAATTGTGCATTGTCACCAAAATGAATTTCGGTCCCCACTTTCGCTCTTCTAGCTGGCTTAATTAAACATTCCCAATGATTACCTTCTGTATTATTCAGTAATAATACTTCTAAATGTCCACCAGTATCTGGTTTTACACCAAAGATACGAGCCGGAATAACACGTGTTTCATTAACGACTAAAGCATCACCGGGATTTAAATAATCAATAATTTCAGTAAAATGAGTGTCTGTTAGTTCATCTGTTTCACGGTCTAATACCAATAACCTAGAAGAACTGCGATCACTCAAGGGGGTTTGGGCGATTAATTCTTCTGGTAATTCATAATCAAAATCTTTTGTAGTTAACATTAATTAATAATCCTCGTTTTCTAGTAAATATGGATAGCCTAAATGAGTATAAGCTAATTCGGTTGCGACACGACCTCTTGGCGTGCGTCTAATAAACCCATTTTGTAACAAGAAAGGTTCATACATATCTTCGACTGTTTCACTGTCTTCACTAATATTGATGGCGAGCGTCCCAATTCCGACAGGGCCACCCTTGTATTCTTCGATTAAAGTTCTCAATAATTTACGGTCAATTGGATCCAATCCTTTATCATCGATGGCTAAGACTTTTAGCGCTCTTTGAGTTAGCTCTTTGGTAATGCGACCGTCCCCTTCAACTTGCGCAAAGTCACGCACTCGTTTTAAAATGCGATTGGCGATACGTGGTGTGCCTCGACTTCTTAACGCAATTTCCAATGCACCGTCAGGCGCAATCTTGGTATTAAAGACTTCAGCATTACGGTTAACAATTAAATTGAGTTCTTCCGTTTCATAATAGCGCATATGGGCAATGATGCCAAAACGATCACGTAAAGGCTGTGTCAGCATCCCTGCCCGAGTGGTCGCCCCAATGAGAGTAAAGGGTGGTAATTCAAAATGAACCGGATGGGCAGTTGTACCTTGTCCAATGATAATATCGACATAATAATCTTCCATTGCCGAATAAAGAACTTCTTCAATTAATCTTGGCATCCGATGGATTTCATCAATGAATAAAACATCTCCTGGATTTAATTCATTCAGTAATGCTAATAAATCACCAGGGCGTTCAATCGCCGGGCCACTGGTCGTTTTAATTCCCACATTTAATTCATTGGCAATGACCATTGCCATGGTCGTTTTACCTAGTCCAGGAGGCCCATAAAGGAGGACATGGTCTAAGGCTTCTTGACGTTGTTTGGCCGCTTGAATATAAATAGCTAATTCTTCTTTTAATTGTGATTGCCCAATATACTCATGTAAATATTGAGGTCGTAAACTAAAATTTTGACTGTCTTCAGCTAATTTTTCGCCAGAGACTAAGCGTTCTTCTTCCATACAGGCGCTCCCTTTCTATTTATTTAATAATAATTTAAATGCTAAACTTAACGCTTCTTGTGTCGTTTGACATTGTGCTTGTGCTAATGGTTTTTCAATACGCTTAATTTCGTGTTGAGAGTAACCTAAACCAGCTAATGCTTCGGTTACTTCCGTCATTAATTGCGTATTGGTACCTGCCACCTTCGTATCGGTAGCCGAAGGCGTTGGCACACTCTGATCCAATAAATCTCCCAATTTGCCTTTAAGATCTAGAATAATTTGTTGAGCAGTTTTTTTGCCGACTCCGGGAAACTTAGTTAAATAATTGCTGTCTCCTGATTCGATGGCTTGCACTAATCCTTGATGATCATCTGCTGCTAAAATCGACAAGGCGCTCTTAGGTCCGATACCAGACACTTTATTTAAAGTTAAGAATAAAGCTTTTTCCTCTTGATCATTAAAACCATACAATGTATGGGCATCTTCTCTGACAACTTGTTCCACATAAATTTTAATTTCTTGATCTTGTTTTGAAGCATATTTAAAAGGATTGGGTGCTAGCACACGGTATCCAATTTGATTGACTTCAATCACTAAATAAGTGGGAGCGATGTGTGTCAGCTTCCCAATGAAATATTCATACATTTAATCCTACTCCACATACTGAATATAGTCAGCATAGCCTTCTGCTTCCATTTCGGTTAATGGCACAAAACGTAATGCTGCTGAATTAATACAGTAACGTAAACCACCTAATTCTTGAGGCCCATCTTCAAATACATGACCTAAATGCGAATCTGCATTCGAACTTCTCACTTCTGTACGACTACGTGCTAAGGTATTGTCAACATGTTCTGTTAACATCGCTTCTTGAATTGGACGTGAAAATGATGGCCAACCACACCCCGCATCATACTTATCGGTACTTGAGAATAATGGTTCCCCGCTGACGATGTCCACATAAATTCCTTTTTCGTAGAAATCATCGTATTCACCAGTAAAAGGTCTTTCGGTTGCATTTTCTTGTGTTACTTTATATTGTAACTCCGTTAATTCATTTAATCTTTCTTCAAATTCTTTTTTTGCCATTTTATTTCCTCCTTTAAGCACGATGGCCACTCTCATGAGCATCCATAATACGCTTAAATAATTTTTCTAATGTCGTTTGATTAAATTCAACAAAAACCGGTCTGCCATGAGGACAATGATAGGGATCTTCCAAGTCCGCCATCTCACGAATTAAAGCTTGTGCTTGAACTTCGCTCAAGTAATGATTAGCTTTAATCGCTCCGCGACAACTTTGCATAATAATCGATTTTTCTAATAATTGATTCACCGTTAAATTAGGTTCTTCATCTAATAAAGTGACTAAATCATGAACGGTCTTTTCTACTTGATCTTCATTTAACCAATTGGGATAACTTTCTAATTGATAAGTATTAGGTCCGAATGAAGATAAGCTTAAGCCTAATGCCTCAAAACGCTCAAGCAAGGATTCCACCACTGCAGCTTCCGCTGGAGAAAAATGAAAAACAAAAGGTAATAATAAATGTTGTTGATCAAATTCAGTCGGTTCATTTTTCATCAAATGTTCATACCGTATTTTCTCTTGCGCAGCGTGTTGATCAATTAAATAAAACCCTTCTTCGCTTTCAGCAATTAAATAGGTTCCATGAATTTGGCCGACATATCTTAAATCATAAAAAGGAACCTTTTGGGTATCCCAAGTCGGTGTTAACGATGATTGATTAGCCTTAAAATCTGGATTATTATTAGCTGATAACGTTGGCTGATGATCGCTCAACTCCTGTGAAGAACGGTCATAATCTTCCAGAGACGAAACGTCACGACAATCTTCTGGATTAGACCTAGATGTTTCGGGTCTTTCAATAGGATGATGAAGTTCATTTCGCTCATTATCGTAGTGTTCTGTTGACTCATCAATTTTACCATATTTTTCTTTATTTTTATCATGATTTGATTGTGAGGGTGCTACCGAAAGATTTGAATCCAATTGAGAATCTTTTACTGTTGGACGAGCGGTTAAATCAAAAGGCAAATCTTCATACTGAATTTTCTCTTTTGTACGTGTTGTTTTAAACCCTGGTACATCCTCTACTTGTAATTGTGGTACTGGGTTAACCTCTTCAAGCACATCATTGACAGCTTGGGTTAATAAAGCACCTAATTCGGTTTCTTTACTTAAGCGAACCGTTTGCTTGGTAGGATGCACATTAACATCGACTAATTGAGGATCTAATTCAATATTGATAATCGCAATTGGGTACCGTCCAATCATTAATTGTCGACCATATGCTTTTAATAACATTTGGGTTAAGGGATAACTTTGAATAACGCGTCCATTGATTAACCAATGAATATAATACTTAGAGGTCCGCGTTAATTGAGGTGGCGATACATAACCACTAATAATAAAGTCTTCATCTTCAGCTGCTATGGGGATCAGTTGACGCGCGATTGAAGGTTGATAGACATTCGCAATCGCCTGTCTTAAATCACCTGTTCCATAAGAGCTAAAAATCTGACTGCCATCATTAATTAAAGTAAAGCGAATCATGGGGTATGCTAAAGCAATTTGTTGCACAAAATTTAAAATATGACGAATTTCAGTTTTTAAACTACTCAAATGTTTTAAACGGGCCGGTGTATTATAAAATAAACTTTCAACGGTCATGACGGTACCCGGACGAGGTGCGGTGACCCCTTCTTCAACGATTTCAGAGCCATGAACTTTGATGAAATAACCTTGATTAGCCGGAGTGCCGGTCATTTGATTAACGGTTGATTCAATGGTCATTTTACTGACAGACGCAATACTAGCAAGCGCCTCACCACGAAAACCTAAAGACTGTATTTGGAATAAGTCGTGAATATCATATATTTTACTAGTAGCATGCGGTAGGACCGACATGCGTAAGTCTGATTGTTCCATTCCAATTCCATCATCACTAATTCTAATAAGTTGAATACCCGCTTCTTTTAATTCAATCAATATTTTAGTACTTTTCGCATCAATGGCATTTTCGACTAATTCTTTCACGACGGATGCTGGTCTTTCGACAACTTCACCCGCAGCGATTTGGTTAGCTAATTGCTCGGGCATTTGTCGTATGATTCCCATCGCTTATCCCTCCTAACAAATGTAATTCTATAACTATTTTATTTTATTTTGTAATTGCATTAAAGTCGTTAAGGCTTCAATAGGTGTCATTTGATTAAGATCAAGTTGTTTTAATTCATCAATGACCGCGGTGTTTTCTGAATTATTTAAAAGTGTATTTGCATCAAAAATCCGTTCATCAAATAAAGGGATAGCATCAGCATTGGTTCTGGTCGGCGCTTGTTGTTCTAATTGGGTTAACACTTCCCTACTCTGTAGTATTAAGGAATCAGGTAAACCCGCTAACTGGGCGACGTGAATACCATAACTTTTATCGGCAGGACCATCTAAAATTTTATGGAGGAACACCACTTTACCATCTTGCTCAATCGCACCAACATGGATGTTTTTTAAAACAGATAACCTTTCTACTAATGTGGTTAATTCATGATAATGCGTTGAGAAAATGGTTGCTGCTTGCACTTCATTGGCAATATAATCAATAATCGCTTCAGCAAGCGCCATACCATCATAAGTAGCCGTTCCACGCCCTAATTCATCAAATAATAACAAACTATTGGCCGTTGCGCCCCGAATAGCGGTATTAGTTTCCATCATTTCTACCATAAAAGTACTTTGACCGGTAGAAATATCATCAGAACTCCCAATTCGCGTGAAGATTTTATCGACCATTGGGAGTGTTGCTGCTTTAGCAGGGACAAAACAACCAATTTGGTTCAATATCACACAATAAGCTACTTGTCGCATATAAGTTGATTTACCAGACATATTCGGACCAGTTAATAGTAACATTTTTTGATCATTCGTAATCAATAGATCATTCGGAATAAATTTCGATTGGCCAATTAAATGCTCTACTACGGGATGACGACTATCCGTTAATTTAAAATAACCCTCTTCTTGACTAATGGTTGCTCGCACATAATTTTCCTCTTCGCTTAGTGCCGCAAAGTTCGCCAATACATCTAAAGCCGCAATTTGATGCGCTAATGCTTGTAAGCCGGGAATATAAGGTAAAACATCTTTTCGCAATTGAGTAAACAGTTGATACTCTAAGTTAACCGATTTTTCTTGAGCTGTTAAAATAGTCGTTTCCAATTCTTTCAGTTCTTCGGTGATGAACCGTTCATTATTCGCTAAAGTTTGTTTACGCTCATAACGCTCATCATTTAATTGAGCGGCTTGTAGACGACTAATTTCAATATAATAGCCAAAGACTTTATTAAATCCCACTTTTAACGTTTTGAGCCCTGTTTTTTCACGTTCACGCTGTTGTAATTCCGCTAACCACTGATGACCATTCGTTAAAGCATCTCTAAAGCGATCTAAATCTTGACTCACTTGGTCACGAATCAGCTCACCTTCGGTAACCGAAATCGGAGGTTCTTCCACTAATTGAGAATCAATTAAAGTATACAATTCATCAAATGAAGGTAACAAATCAAAGACTGGTACGGTTAAAGATTGTTGAATGACCGATAGCACTTGATTAATGGGACCTATTTGACTTAAAGAGTACCGTAATTGATCCAAATCACGGGCATTGGCGTGCCCCATACTAATTTTCGTCACTAAACGTTCTAAGTCATAAACATTTGCTAAGTAATCGACTAATTCTAAGCGTTCAAAATAAGCATTTTTTAATATTTCAACTTTTTGATGACGAACTTCAAGGGCTGACTGACTGAGTAAAGGTTTATCTAACCAACGTTGTAAAAGTCGTCCCCCCATCGCTGTTTTGGTTTTATCTAACAACCATAATAAACTCCCTTTTTTACGTTGGGTACGCAATGATTTGGTTAACTCTAATTGCGATTTCGTATAATGATTCATTTGTAAAAAATCACTAATTTCATATCGTTCAACGGGTTGCACAAAGTCATTCAGTTGTTTTTGAACACTCATTAAATATTGGAATAAAAAGGTTAATACTTTCTCTTCAGCGGGAGTCGCATCTTTTAAGGTCCAAGGTTTAACGGCTAAAGCTTCAGTAGGACTAAATTCAGTGAAATAACTGGTAACTTGTTGTTTTAATTGAGTTTTAAAATAGTCGTCTAATGATGGACTTAAAACAATCTCACTCGCTTCAATAGCTCTTAATTCGTTAATAAATAAATCTTGATTAGCCGTCGTCGTAAGTCGAATTTCACCTGTTGACACATCGACATAAGCGATATAATATTGGCCTGCTTCGTAAACAAATGAAGCTAAATAATTATTTTCTTTTCCAACCAAAGCTTCATCTTCGAGAATCGTTCCGGGTGTCACCACACGAATCACATCGCGTTTGACCATCCCTTTTGTTAATTTAGGATCTTCTAGTTGTTCACAAATCGCAACTTTGTGACCTTCTTCCACTAATTTTCGAATATAATCTTTTGAAGAATGATGTGGCACCCCACACATAGGAATTGGATTATCTGCATTTTTATTACGTGAAGTTAAGGTGATTTCTAATATTTTTGAAGCTTCAATGGCATCTTCATTAAATAGTTCGTAGAAATCGCCTAATCTAAAAAATAAGAACGCATCAGGATATTGAGCTTTTAAATCATTATACTGTTGCATCATTGGGGTTTGGGCTGATTGTTTTGCCATACGATTTCTCCTTTCTATCTAGTTATACATGACGATACTTACGTGTTTTAAATCGTTTTTGGTTTGTCATATAAATCGGTTCAATACTCAAGGCCGAACCTGTTTGGTTATCCAACTCAATTACACAGCCACTTAATAATAATTCATTTGTCTCTGATTGTTCTAAACGCATCGGTAAATGAGTAGAAAACTTTTGAATGACTTGTTGATGATTAAAGCCAATCACACTATCTAATGTCCCGGTCATGCCAACATCCGTTTGATAGGCTGTCCCTTTAGGTAAAATGCGCGCATCATTAGTTTGTACATGAGTATGGGTACCAACGATAGCTGAAACTTTTCCATCGAGTAAATAACCTAAGGCTTGTTTCTCACTGGTAGCCTCTGCATGAAAATCAATAAAAATAAAGGGGGTTTCTTTACGCACTTCATCGATTATTTCTGGTAAATAAGTAAATGGTTCAATGCAAGCATTCATAAAAACACTTCCCAAAACATTTATAACCGCTAATTTTTGTTGATTTACTTTAAGATAAGTAATTCCTTGTCCTGGAGTGCCTTTTGGTAAATTAATGGGTCGAACTAAACATTGGGCTTTTTCAATAAATTGGTAAATTTCATAATTATCCCAAGCATGATTACCTAAAGTCACGACATTAGCGCCCATCGTTAATAACCATTTGTATAATTTTTCTGAAATCCCTCTTCCGTCTGAGATATTTTCGCCATTAACAATTGTCACTTGCGGACGATGCGTTTGTTTTAACTCCGGTAAAAACTCCTTTAAAGCTGCTTGCCCTTTTTTACCTACAACATCACCTATGAACAGTATTTTCATTATGTTCCTCTTTCTAATTTTTTCATTCTCTCTATTTTATCAATCTTTGCAAGAAAAATAAAGAAAGGGAGTGGAATAGAAGTAGAAAATCAAATAAATTTTGCTTTGTTTGCCTATCCCCTTCTAGTTTGTGCTTAGATTAACATCATGTTTAGTTTTGAATTATTGCTATTTAGATTGGCTTGGTGTTAATAGCACGAATAAATTTTTCAATCTTGAACCGGTTGCGTTTTCCGATACCAGTTCAAAACAGCTGTTGGTAAATGACACAAATAACGATCTTCGGGATAAATATCTAAGTGATTTTGATGTATCAAAGCGCTGGCGATATAATTTGTCAAGGGTTTCACTTCGACTCTGATTTTTTTCGCATCATCACGTGCATCGATATATTGCCGGGCAACTATTAAAGGTTCTGTTTTTTGACTGTAGATGCCAGTACGATATTTTTCACCCTTATCAAATCCTTGTTGATTTAAACTATAAGGGTCGATAATTTCAAATAAATAATCCAATAATTGGGTCAAAGAAATTTTTTCTGGGTCATAATCAATCTTAACACATTCAGCGTAGCCATCATAAGGCCCCTCTAGAGAATTTGTAGTTCCATTAGCTCGACCAGCTTCCACATGATGAATCCCTGTCATTTCTTTAAAAAAGTATTGTATGCCCCATAAACAGCCTCCGGCCAAGTAAATCGTCTCGATGATCGTCACTCCTCTTTATACATTGTTAGTAATTCTAGTATCTCATTGAATAAATATTTTCTCAACTTTCAAAATATAATTAGATATCGTGTTTTTTTATCGTATTTCTATCATAAATAATACGCTTCCTTACAAATTTTTGATAAGATAAAGATAATCAATACGCTGATATCTAATATTGAAAGGATGATGACGATGCATTATGAAGTAACCACTTTATATACAAAAGAGCAAAAAGATAAAATGGTAACATTATTAAATCAACAAGGTATACGTCTCGATCAAAATATTGACTATAGTTGTGCCATTTTTAATGATAAAGATGAGATGATTGCGACTGGTAGTTATTATCGCAACACTTTACGTTGCTTAGCAATTGATGATCGCTATCAAGGTGAAGGGTTGATGAATCAAATTATTACCCATTTAATTCATCAGCTTTATTACCAAGATGTTTTTCATCTTTTTGTCTACACTAAAAATGACTCTGCGCATTTTTTTGAACAACTAGGATTTTATAAACTGGTGCAAACTGAAAATGGTATTACTTTTTTAGAAAATAAACCAAAAGGATTTGATCACTATTTAAACTCACTCAACCCATTTAAAAAAGATTCTGGCACGAAAGCGGCTCTCGTCATGAATTGTAATCCATTTACTTTGGGACACCAATATTTAGTTGAAACGGTTGCGGCTAAATTTGATTGGGTGTATCTATTTTTACTTGAGGAAGATGCGAGTGTTTTTCCCTACGCTGTTAGAAAAAACTTAGTAGAAAAAGGGATAGCATACCTACCGAATGTGATGATTGTACCAACTGGGCATTATATTATTAGCCAAGCAACCTTTCCAGGCTATTTCCAAAAAGATGAACAAAGTGTCATTGAAAGCCAAGCGGTGGTCGATGCAAGCATCTTTATGAAAATCGCCCAACACTTAGATATTACCGATCGCTTTGTGGGTGAAGAGCCATATAGTCAAATGACAAACATTTACAACCAAATGATGAGAAATGTTTTTCAAGACTCCCCTCTTCGATTAACGGTTATTGAACGTAAACAAGATGAATCTAATCAAGCAATCAGTGCTTCAAAAGTTAGAACGGCCATTAAAGAGGATGACTGGGATTTTGTAAAAAAATCAGTGCCTAGTACCACTTTTGACTATTTAACATCCCCTGAAGCTCATACGATTATTCGCAATATTAAAGCTATAAAGGATAACCAACATCATTAATTGCAGACTTCAACCGCCCAATAACGCCCATCCTTAGCACACTACTAAAAAATAAACATGGCTTGGAAAGACACTTTCGTCTCAACCAAGCCATATTTTCACATTAATTCTTGACTCTTAACCAAAGAAGTATTCCTTGATAGTTCTATACTCGAACTCGTATTTAAGATGGATTTAATATAGAGTCTTTCCACTCACCAATTAATTCGATAATAGGAATGACAATCGCTGCTACAAAACCACTCGCAAATCCATTATTATAAATATTCATCCCTAGATGAAGTTGTCCACTAATTTCGACCATGTGGAAATGCAGTACCCCGGCAACAAAGCCCCATAATGGTCCAAAACGAGCCGAAATCGGTGCTAATCCAGTACTAAATAGTAACGCTAATACAATAAAGGTACTATTAAATGAATTACCAGAAATATAAACTGAAAAGATGATACCTAAACTAATCGGCAGTGAATTTAATATTGTTTTTCCGACAGCACCAAATAAAATAACCGTTAACATTGCTCCGATTATTGGGCCATTTAAAGAGACATTTATCAACTTAAGTAACATATAGAATACAATACCATTAATTAACATATTAAGTGCTAAGGTAGAGGTTCTAAAATATCGAAATTGATCATGGAAAAAATTCCCTTTTATTTTAATAAAAGACCATAATTCTTTAAACTGGACCTTTTGACGATATAACCCAATGATTGCTAAAAGGATTAGCCAACCCCAAAAGTAAAATTCAAAATAATTGATCGCATACTCGTTATCTTGAAACAAATTAATTTCTACATTCATATCGAAATAAGGGAATAGGAAACTAATAAACATGGCGATAACACCCATAGTAAACCCAAAATTATAGAGCGTATACCCTTTATGGAATTGGACAAAGTGATTGGCAATTTTAACTGAAATACTACCAATAACAAATCCTACCACCATCGCTAAAAGCCAACGATAAGGACCAAATCCACTATCCAAATAAATTGAACTAACCAAGGGTGCATTGGCAGTCGCTAGAATACTTACCAAACGATACTCTTTTTCATGATGCATACTATAATAATAAAACATCGTCCCTAAAATAATCGGCGTTATATTAATGATATGCGTTCCAAAGAAAGCATGTCCTAAAAATAATCCTGTTACACCTAATTCAAAACTGGTTAGATAACGCTGACCCTTCCACAGTAAAAGTAAGTAAATAACGAGACTATGAAGTCCCACATTAAAGAAAGTCGCTCTAAAACCAGCTATTTCAATAAAATCCGTCAATAAATTAGTTTGGGACATGATTAATTGAGAATACATCTGTAAAACGTTCGTTTCTTCAGGAATAAATAGCGCAAATACAAATGTATATAAAGTAATGATTAATAAAAATTCTCGCCTATTGAGTAGCGATTTATTTAACTTCACCTTGGTGCCTCCTCATTCTTTTTTTTATCTTACAATATTTTTTCCAAATATAAAAAGAATACGACTATCGATAATAAATCAGCGGCACCACCCGGACTCAAATTTTTTTCAATCAATTCTTGGTCCCATTGACTAATTAAATATTGAAAATTATCCTCATTTAATTCTTTTAATACAGATCTAGCCTTCGCTTTCACATTTAGCCATATCTTATAATTACCTCGATGAATAATATTAGTATCTTCTGCTTGAGATATTAATAATAATAGCGCTTTAGATAAGACATATTGCAAATTGTCCGTATAATTTAATAATTCTCTAGTAAAAGGTAAAACCGTCTCTCTCAATAAAGGATAACCATTCATCGATTCCCCTTTAATCCCTGTTAAACCATAATCTAAATAAATACGCTCCCCATTAGTAATCTCCTCTGTTTGATCTTTCAATTGCGCTAGTTCTGATTGCCAAAAATGATAGGTCATGGGTTCTGATAACGATAGGATTGCTTCGGTATCTTGTGCACTAAAGGTTGTTTTTTCGGGATGTTGCTTTAAATAATATCCTAAAGCCGTTAAAATCGTTGCATAAGAGTAATTAGCACCCTTATGAGTATTAACCCCCTTAGTAGCTTGTAACATCGCTTGCTCGGCTTTTAAACCCATTTGTCGAGCTTTCATAAATAATTGTTGTAAGTCACCTTCATGTTCCACTCCCAATTGTAGATACTGTTTGAAAAATGGCGTCAATGCTTTCGTACTTTCAATAAAAGTAAAATAATTCATATCTGAATGCGCGCCACTATTCATACAATCAACTAACCCTGGTTTGGGCGTCAACATCACTTCTACTAACAAAGCTTTTTCAGCATTTGACGCAATCCACTCACAAATATTGCTCATTTATCTGCTCTCTCTTTCTTAAATTATATGTATTTTATAATGATTTATGTTAAAATAATAAGCGTTAATCATTAAAACGCTTAATTAAAATTAATCTTATGTTTATTATAAACGATTTTAATTGTGATTGTCTTAAAAAAACAATAAAAACACAGTAGAGATATTATTTAAATGCTGAGTTTCATTAATAGAGAGGTGATTGTTTTGATAACGCCACAACAAATTAATATTATCAAATCCAATATTTTAGTTTCTCAAGATATTCCTTTGAAAGATTCCGTTTATGAAGCATTACGTAAAACCATTATTATTGGGGAAATCCCTGCGGGTGAACGTATTAATGAAAAGGAATTAGCTGAAAAATTAAATATTAGTCGCACTCCCGTACGCTATGCCTTATTGGAATTAGAAAAAGAAAAATTAGTCGAACATATTCCTCGAATAGGACGGATTGTTAAAGGAATTACCATTAAAGATGCCTTTGAAATTTATGATATCCGCAAAGCTCTAGATACACTTGCGACAGTTAAAGCTTGTGAACAAATGACAGATGATGATTTTGAAGAATTAAGACAACTATTATTAACGGGTGAAAAATATAATGATGCCAATGAGATTGATTTAGTTTTACAGAACTTTTCTGATTTCAACAATTTTATTTGGGAGAAAAGTAAAATGGTTCGTTTGAAATCAATCGTTACTAAATTATCTGAATATTTACTTTATTTTCGTGACTTATCGATTCGTTCATCTGATCGTCGTGACTTAGCTTTAAGAGAACACTGGTTAATCTACCGTGGAATGAAAAATCGTGATAAAGATCAAATCGAATTGATTATTGGTGAGCATCTAGAAAATTCTAAACAATTTATTTTAAATGAAATGAAACGCCGTAACATCAATTAACTTTCTAAAAGTGACACCGGCCGAAACATCCATAAATTTTTTTAATGAGACACTGGTTTAATTTAAATAAAGCTAATGGCTTATTAACTACATTTTATGCAATAACTTGCCTAATGAAATAAGGAGTGGACAAGAAAAACTTGCCCACTCCTTATTTTTATTTTATTAAATTACTTTTCTTTTAAAACAACATTTAAGATTAAGGCTGCTAATGTACCAGTAGAAATACCAGATGATAATAACATTTGTAGCGCATTTGGTAAACCTTCTAATAATTCAGGACGAACCGTTACGCCAATCCCTAAGGCAAATGCAACGGAAATAATTAATAATTCTCGGTCGCCTAATTTAATTTGCGCTAAAGTTTTAATCCCTTGAGCAGCTACTAAACCGAACATAATGACCCCTACACCACCTAAAACTGGTTGAGGCATAACAGAGATTAATGCTGATAATTTAGGAAAAACACCTAAGATAGCTAAAATAATCCCGGCTACCACCATCACGTGACGACTCGCTACTTTAGTTAATGTAATTAAACCAACGTTTTGCGAGAAAGCGGTGTTCGGTCCACCACCGAACAAACCAGAAATCATTGAACCAACACCATCAGCTAAAACACCACTAGCAGCACGTTCGCTTGGTAATTTCTCACCTGATGCTTCCCCAATCGCCATCGTAATACCCACTGTACCAATTAAAGATACCACATAAGCAGGTACAAATGATAAAGTTGAAGCTAAATCAAATTTAAAACCGTAACGTAATACATTTGGGAACGCAAACCAAGCAGCGTCTTTTACGGAATCTAAATCAACCATCCCTAAAGGAATACAAACGATATAACCAAATACCATCCCAATAAAGACAGAAGCTGTACTCCACATCCCTTTACCATAATGATTTAAAAATAAAGTAAAGACCATAATCACAAAAGCAACCGCAATATTTTTAATTGAACCATAATCAGCAGCGCCAACACCACCAGCAGCCCAATCCATACTAACAGGTAATAAGGTAATCCCGATTAATGAAACAACTGTCCCAGTGATTAATGGTGGGAAAAATTTCATTAAGGGTTTAATAAAACGACTTAAAATAATTTCAACTAGAGAACCTGTAATGGTTGCTGCCACAATCCCAGCTATGCCGAATTTAGCTCCTACACTAATGGATGGATTCACGAAAGTAAAGTCCGTTCCCATCATGCCTGAAACTCTCGATCCAACTGGACCTACCCCTTTTGATTGAATAAATGTAGTAATTCCTGATGCAAAAATGGTAGCACTAACCATGATCGAAGTAGTTTGAACATCAAACCCTAATACACTACAGACAACTAAAGGAACAGCGATAATCCCGGCAAAGGCCGCTAAAATATGTTGTAACGCTAATAAAATACTCACACCCATAGGTGGCACATCATTAATGCCATATAATAGCTTATCTTCTGGGGATACGATTATTTTCTCTTCCACACTTACACCTCATAAAAAATATTTGTTTAATCAACAAATAATAATATAGCCATATTATTGAAGTTCTTCAACCGAATTATTAATAATAAATTCGTTTTTAATTAGAATATTCGTGTTTTTTGCAATCTGAATTCAAATGATTCAATATTAACAACTAAATGAGTATATGCTTAATCCAACCAATGACCAAAACTACATTTTTCAAAATTGATTAATGCTACGAGTAATCAAAAAAACCACGAAGTTGATGCCTCGTGGTCTTCACTCTTTTGTCTTAAATTATACTTTTATATCAACAAGACTACCCCATTTAATAATGATAATCTTTTTATCTAAACTAAGCTTTGATGTCAACTTGACCGATAGACGAACCTGCTTCTACTGATTTTTCATCTTCAATAATCGTACGGTTCACCATATCTGGGGTATTGGTTAAGGCAACAATGACATCGGTTTGTTTGCCTTCATTTAAAATATAATCTAAATCCATTTGTGCAACAGCGTCACCAGCTTTTAATTGGTCGCCTTCTTGAACAAATAATTCAAATCCTCCCCCATTTAATTGAACAGTTTCAATACCCATGTGAATTAATAATTCTAAGCCATCAGCTGTTTTTAAACCAACCGCATGTTTTGAATCCATAATCATCACAACTTCTGCATCAACTGGAGACACGACTTTGCCATTTGTTGGTTGAACGGCAAATCCTTCACCCATGATTTTTCCACCAAATACTGGATCGTTTACTTTCGCAATATCAATCACTTTACCAGTAGCAGGTGCGTAAATTTCAACTAATTTTCCAGTTTCTGTTGGTAATTCAACTTTTTCTTCAACTACTTCTGTAGTGTCAGCTGCATGACCATTTGCTACGACACCTTCTTTTGGCGCATTACCAGATGCAATTAATTGATCAATCGATGATTTAACGTTAGGAACTGTTGTACCATAGACAACTTGAACGTTTTGACCGTTAACAACAACCGCAGCTGAGCCAGTTTGTTTTAATAAGGCTTCGTTAACAAGTGAACCGTCTTTAACTTGAACACGTAAACGAGTTGCACAGTTACTTACATCGTTTAAGTTGTTTGAACCACCTAAACCAGCAACAATACGGTAAGCACGTTGAGCTTTTTCATCTAATTCATCGTATGAAGCATCAGCAAATTCAACCGCTACTTCTTCTGATTCATCTTCTCTACCAGGAACTTTCCAGTCGAACTTGCGAACACCCCAGCTAAAGATGATAAAGTATAATACAAAATATGCTAATCCTAATAACAATACCGGAACCCAGTTAGTAATGTGGTTACCTGGTAAAACACCGTATAAGATGAAGTCAATAATACCACCTGAGAATGTTAAACCAACCCCAGCACCTAATACATAAACTAAGACACCTGAAATACCGTAAAGTACACAGTGGACTAAGTAATACATAACTGGTGAAGCAAACACGAAAGCAAATTCGATTGGTTCAGTAATCCCAGTCATAAAACAAGTTAAAGCACTTGAAGTATAGAAACCTTTAACTTCAGCTTTACGTTCTGGACGAGCAGCACGATATAAAGCGATAGCGGCTGCAGGAATACCAAATAACATAACAGGGAACATATACGTAAAGTGAGCCGCTGCATGAGGATCAATCGGTACCCCAGCTGCTAATTGAGCAAACACAATGTTTTGAGCCCCTACAATTGTTTTACCATTGACTACTGCTGTTCCACCGATAGCTGTTTGCCAGAAAGGTAAATAGAAGACGTGGTGTAAACCAAATGGAATTAAGGCACGGTAAATAAAGACATATAAGAAAATACCAAAAATGCCTAATCCTGAAATAAATCCACCTAAACTAGAGAAACCATAAGAAACAATTGGCCATACGAAAGCCCACATAATTCCTAAGATTAATCCAGCAACTGATGAAACGATTGGAATAAAATGTGTTCCCCCGAAGAATGATAAAGCTTCAGGTAATTCAATGGTATGGTATTTATTATGTAAATATGCCACCACTAAACCGAGGACAATCCCACCTAAAACACCTAAGTTCATGGTATTGTCAAAGCCTAAATAGCTAGTAATTAAACCTTGTACTTTACTTAATTCTTCAACATCTCGGAAGTTGTTTAACGTACTTGTCATTGCAGCGTACATTACAAAATAACCAATAATACCAGATAACGATGCAACGCCTTTATCAGTTTTTGCTAAACCTGAAGCAACTGAAATACCAAATAATAAACCTAAGTTACCGAAAATGATGTCCCCTGCATCAGCAAAGATTCTTAACACACCATATAAAAAGTTACCTTCATGTAAAATATTCTGTAAATTATACATTTCAATAACGGTTGGATTTGTAAATGAAGAACCAATCCCTAATAAGATACCCGCTACCGGTAATAATGAAATAGGTAGCATAAATGTTTGACCAAGTTTTTGTAGTAAACCAAAGATTTTTACTTCTCCCGTTTTAGCACGTAACTCAGCCTTTGTTTGAGCTTTAGCCAATAATAGATCCCCTTTCCTTATGAATAATTTAAGACGTCTCAATTATACTCTAAAATATTTTGCTTTTCAAACTACTTGAGAATAAACTCACAAAAATACCATTCAATATTATAAAAGCTTATATAATTTACTAAAATATTTAAAATTTAATCTATTAGAATCTAAAAAAACTCCCTGTATCAGCTATCTGATAACAAAGAGTTTTAATTTTAATAACCGGCAAATTCTTTAGGTTTATAATTTAAATATCCCTGGTAACTTTCAGTATTTAAAATACGTTTAGCATTTTCAACCCGGTCAGCTGTAGGCGGTTCGATACCTTCTAGACGGTATTTAATACCTAAAGCTTTGTATTTATATACCCCTAATTTATGATAAGGCAATACTTCAAATTTTAAAACATTATCTAAAGTCGCGACAAACGCTCCTAATCGCTCTAAATACTCATCATAGTCTGTTCTTTCTGGTACTAGAACATGACGAACCCAAACAGGTTGATTAATTTCACTTAAATAGCGAGCTAAATCTAAAATATTGTCATTTGGGTGTCCTGTTAATTTACGGTGTCCTTCTGGATCGATATGTTTAATATCCAATAAAATTAAATCCGTATACTTCATTAATTCTTGAAAACGACTAAAGAATGGCTCTTTACGTGTAAAAGGAGCCCCACAAGAATCCAAGGTTGTATTAACACCATTGGCTTTACATAGCTTGAAATATTCAATTAGAAAATCAATCTGTAGTAAAGGTTCACCACCACTCACGGTCACGCCACCTTTTTCTCCCCAGAAAGCTTGGTATTGAACTGCTTCATCAAACAATTGTTGCGGAGTATACTCTTTGCCTCCTCGTGTATTCCAGGTATCTGGGTTATGGCAAAACTCACAACGCATCCGACATCCTTGCATAAAGCTAATAAATCTAATTCCTGGACCGTCAACTGAACCAAAGCTTTCGGTAGAATGAACATGTCCAATGACAGGAGTTACAGTTTCTGTCATCTTAAAATCCTCCTTGTCCTAAACTGTTATTAATAAATGTAATAGTCTTCTATAATTAAATTATATCACATAACGAAATCGCTTCAAGCCTTTTCATTAATTATTTTTATTAAATTAGTACAGTTTAATAACTCTGTTATATTAAAAAAACAGATTGTTCAATACAACTACTTAAACCATTAGTAAATCAAGGGATTCTTTTACTAATGATGAAGGATGACAGATAATTTAGTCATAAATCATAAAATGACTTATCTAAAAATTTGCAGGGGTATTGGGGAGTGAACCAAAAGTAGAAAATAAAATAATTTATACTTTGTCTACCCACCCTAGCAAAGCTTGGAGTGAACCAGAAGGAAATGAAATAATTTGTATTTCATCAGTTCAGCCCACACAATTGTGAGTGAGCAAGCTGTAGAAAGTTAGTTTTTTTATTTCAGGTAATCCCCGGCATATTAGGGCCTATACCAGAAGTAGAAAATAAAGTAGTTTAAGCTCCGTCTAACCTCCTCGGCACAGTTGGCAGTGGGATAGAAATAGAAAATTTAATATTTTTGTCATGTTTGCCTAACCACAGTATCGTTGGAAGTGGAGAAGCAGTCGAAAATATGCTTTGCCTTTTGTCTGCATGTTCCATTGACTTCTCTAATCTGAAAAACTTTAGCCACTCTCCTATTTTATAGCAAAAAAGACCGAACAGAAAAGATAAAACCTCCCCTTATTCAGTAGAAACTAAAAAGTAATACTGCTCTTAGGGACCTTTTAAAACATTTCTGCCCGATAGCTAGACATAAACTTGAAAAATATAATTAAGATTATTGTTCA
>NZ_BCQX01000002.1 GCF_001552295.1 Globicatella sanguinis NBRC 15551
CATTAAGACGCAGTTTGATGCCACTCAACCACTGCGCTGTTAATTAACGAACAATAATTTTGACTGAATTTATCAAGTTTATGTCCAGCCTCTTACACCATTTGACAAAGAGCCATTATTTTCAATTATTGTATCATAAAAAACCTTCGCCATCGTACGATGAAGAAGGTTCAATTTGAATGCCAATAAAAATGGTCGGATTATAGTGGTTTATAATTTAATCTGACGATTTTAGTTAATCTTACAGCGACTAAACTAGCGAACACTAATTTAATTGAATCCCCGATTAAAAATGGCGTCATACCGATTTGCATAATTTGAGCAACAGATTTAGATAAATTAAGAACTTGATTGAGGATAAAGCCTAAGTAAGGTACCCCAATCGCATAAATAACAATCGTCGCCACAATGCCAGCAATGATGAATTGTTTTAATGAACTGTTTGATTTACGTGATAGCAATGAAGTGACAAACGAAGCTGGGATAAAACTGATAATAAAGCCAAATGATGGTGATAAAAAGCTATTAAAACCACCCGAAAAACCACTAAAAACTGGTAACCCAACTAATCCTAGAATCATATAAAATGTCGTTACAATTAAAGCTTGTTTAGGATTTAAAAGCATGCCGATTAATAATACGGCGAATGTTTGTAAAGTGATGGCTACTGGCCACATGGGAACCGCGATTTGGGAACAAATAATTAATAGTGCCAACATAACTGCCATTAAAGTAATATCTCTTGTTTTCATAAAATAACTCCTTTTTACTTACTAAATTGTGAACTAGAAAAATGAACTTCAGAACCGATTAATGCTTCTATGTTGTGATTATCATGTTCGACTAATAGATGTCCATCTTTATCGATTCCACGAATAATCGCGCTTTGTGTTTGACCGTTTTGAAGGTAAGATATTTTCTGATTCAGTCCTAACAAACGTTCTTGATAATAGTTAAGATGTTCCCGTTTATCAATGTTTTGTTCATATTCACAAAAGGACTCAATAAACAGAGCTAACATCTGATTATAATTAAAATTTGCTGGGATAGCATCACCGAAAATTGTTCCGGCAACTTGTTTGATTTCTTCAGATTCCTGTTCGAAATTACCGGCTAAATTCAATCCAATACCTATAATAATAGAACTTACTTGGTGTGACTCTATATCAATCATCGACTCACATAGAATTCCTGCTACTTTTTTATTTTGATAAAATAAGTCATTGACCCATTTGATTTCAAGTGGACGAGTTGTATAATGACTGATAGCTTTAGTCATAGCAGCTGCCGCTAGCGTAGTATATAAAGTAATATCATTTAAAGAATCTACTTTGGGGTTAAAAACTAAGGATAAATAGAGACCATGATCTAAAGATGAAACAAAACTACGCCCATGTCGCCCGCGCCCTTTTGTCTGTTCTGTGGCAATAAATAATCCAGGTATAGTGGGAGATTGAGTGGCATGAATTTTAGCTAAGTCATTAGTTGAACTCACTTTTTCTTCGATGGTAATGTCTAACTCTGGCCAAATTGTTGCCAATCGTAGCTTTAGCTGAGTTAATTCTAAGTGATTGACACTATCAACGAGAACGTATCCTTTGCGGCCTTGCTGATTAATTTGATAGCCTTCAGAGCGTAATTGTTCAATGGCTTTCCATATTGCATTTCGCGAACATGCTAAATGATCAGCCATAAACTGCCCAGAAATAGGTTCTGGTGCGGCCTCTATTAGAAAATCTAACACTTTTTGTCGTGTTGACACTGAGGTTCACTCCTTTTTTGTCTTAATAACGATAGAATAATCGAAAACACCTGTTGTGTCAACCTGAAAATTATACAAGGTGACATAAAAACAATAAAAGAACACGCTTGAGTAAGCGGAATTTAATCGATAGACAATAAAGCTTATCATTGTTTAAATAGAGGTATCCATTAAATCATCCGTTATCAAGCGCATAAGTTCTAAGTTTTCTTAAGTATTGAAGCATTACTTATTTATAAGAGATTAAGAAAGTGAAGGTTGACAGCTGATTAGGTCTTTAGAGACATTGTTTATTACACGGCAACCCTCTTCAGTGACAATGACCAAGTCTTCTATCCTAACACCTAATTCGCCGGGAAGGTAAATACCAGGCTCGATTGAGAAAACATTGCCTACTTCAACGATATCTTGATTAAAAGCCCCCACATCACCTGGTTCATGGACTTCGATGCCAATACTATGGCCAGTTCGATGGGTAAAGTATTGACCATAGCCTGCCTCTTCAATGACTTTACGGGCCGCCTGATCAATAGAGGCGAAAGTGACGCCAGGTTTAACTTGGTTGATGGCCGCTAGGTTGGCTTTTTTAACCAGTTCATAAATTTCACGAGCCTTTTTGCTTGGCTCGCCATAAAAAACCGTACGAGTCATATCACTAGCATAGCCTTGATAAAAGCTTCCGATATCAATAACAACACTATCGCCGACTTTAGGTTGGTCATTATTTGTAGTGTGGTGAGGATCAGCGCCATTAGGACCATAGGCAATAATTGGTTCGAATGAAAAACCATCACAATTAAGCTCCTGGTATTTTTGTTTTAATAAAGTAACCATTTCAGTCTCGGGTAATCCTTTTGCCACCAATTGAATGAGATATTCCATTGCTTGGTCGTTCAAATGAGAAGCTTCAGCCATCATTTCTTGCTCCTCATTCGATTTAATAGAACGTAGCTGATCACTTAATGGACTCCCATTTTTAAATTGAGCGTGAGGCATCTCTTCAATTAAGCTTAATAAGAAATGACTCGGCCAATCTTTATCGATACCAATTTTACCATTGTAATTTAGATGTTTGACTAATTCTTTAATAATGTTTTCGCCATCACGGTACCAAATGATATCACAATCGATAGCAAGAGATGGGGGCTCTGGAAATAGTCGATTGAGATAAAGAGTGATAGAGCCTTTTTCATTGAGGTGTAAAATAAATAAACGCTCACCGGGCTCAAAATTTTGATAGCTCGTTAAGTAGGCAATCGTAGTAGGATTACTAATTATTAAGTCAGTGTAATGATTTTCTTTTATTGCTTTCATCAGGCTTTGAATGCGTGTATAATGAATCATAGAGAATCCTCCTTTTTTATTATAGAGATTATTATAATACAAAAAATGGTAACATTCATTGATTTAAAAGTCGAAGGGTCTTAAAGATAAAAGATCTGAGACTAGAGACGGATAACATTATCACGTTTTTATTGATATACTTACGTTAACACTGAATATAAGGAGTACAGCATGTCATTAATTTCACTTAAAAAAAAGCGCTCATTAATTCGATATACGACAATTGTGGGCATTATTTTTACCGTTATCGCCTCCTTTTTTATTGCACAGTCTTCTTTTTTTAAGCCAGGCGGCGGATTTAATGAATTATTAGAAAAGTTAGGGATTATTGGACCTATCGTGTTTATTTTCCTACAAATTACGCAAACAATTTATCCAATCATTCCGATGGGGTTAACGAACGTCATCGGGAATTTGGTTTTCGGAACCTGGCTAGGTTTTTTATGTAATGTTACCGGAATGTTAATAGGATCTTGCATCAATTTTTATCTAGGGAGACGTTTTGGTGAATCGGTAGTTAAAGCCTTTATTTCTGATGAACAATATGAAAAATATATCAGCAAAATTGGCGATAGCAAAGCTTTCGAGCGGTTGATAATTATTGGGTTTATTTTACCAGTTTTTCCTGATGATATATTCTGTATGATTTCAGGAATGTCGAAATTAACTTTTAAACGATTTTTCATACTAGTATTATTATGTCGACCTATTTCATTATTTGTATTTACTTATGCCTGGGCTGAAATTATTCGCTTTGCAAGCACATTATGGGGTTAGGAGTCGATTATAATTGAAACGAATCATTATTAAATTAGTACAATTCTATCAAACTTACCTTTCACCTATGAAGCCACCTTCTTGTCGTTATTATCCCACTTGCTCCAGTTATATGTTACAAGCGGTAGAAAAACATGGTGCTTTCAAAGGGCTTATGATGGGGATTGCTCGAATTTTAAGGTGCCATCCGTTTGTCAAAGGCGGTAGAGATGAAGTACCAGAGCATTTTTCTTTACGTCGCAATCCTTCGCATCATCACCATTAACCTAAGGGATTAATTAAGAAATAGACCACAGATAGATCGTCTCTTCGGATGGCGATTGTAGTATAGTTGGCTTCTCAACAAGTTTAAGAAATTGTCATTTATTGATGTGTCATATGCTAATAATATAAGACGGGACAGAATTGAAGTGATGCCCAAAGGTCTTAGATTTTGGTCTAACCTTGGGAGTCTGCTCAAAATGATACTGACCGGTCTTTTTTTTACACAAATTTTCACACAAAGAAATGATTTGTGATATAATGAAACGAGAATTAAGGGGGCGGTGACGCGATTGATAGATTGGATAGTACGTTATATGGGAAATCAAACATTGGCTAAGATTTTAGATATTGTCATTGTCTGGTTTCTAATATACCAAGTTCTCTTATGGGCGCGAGGAACTCGCATGATGAATTTATTAAAAGGAATAGCTATCGTTTTTATTGCGAAGGCATTCAGTTCGTTGATGGGGTTGCAGACCATAGACTGGTTATTAAATCAAGTAATTTCATGGGGAGTAGTAGCCCTTATTATTTTATTCCAACCTGAAATTAGAAAAGCGTTGGAAAGCTTAGGGAAAAACCTATTCCGTAATCGCAAAAGTATGCAAAATCCAAGTGATAAATTAATCACAGATTTGGAAAAATCAGTACAATATATGTCAAAGCGTAAAATTGGGGCATTAATATCGATTGAAGCAGAAGATAGTTTGGAAGAGTATATTAATACCGGAATTGAAATGGATTCCTATGTAAGTAATCAATTGCTGATTAATATTTTCATTCCAAATACCCCTTTACATGATGGGGCGGTAATCATTTCTGATTATCGAGTGGCATCAGCTTCAAGTTATTTACCTCTCTCAGAGAGTACATTAATACCGAAAGAGTTAGGGACGCGGCATCGTGCAGCGATAGGATTAGGAGAAGTGACCGATGCGTTGACTTTAATTGTGTCAGAAGAAACAGGGTCTATTTCATTGGTCAAACGAGACCATCTCCATCGAGATGTGTCGAATGAGGAACTGCATCAATTGTTAACCCAATATTTAACAGCTGATGACGAAGATGATGAAGAAAAATCTTTACCTATGCTAATCAAAGAATTCTTTTTGAATGGTTTTTCTCAAAGAGGTGATCAATAATGAAGAATAGATTATTTGATAATAATTGGGTGGTAGGTTTAATCTCATTATTCTTTGCCTTAGTATTATTTGTATCGGTAGCGAACGAAAATAACTCTCTAGCCTCTCTGGCATTGAATAATAATTCAGCGAGTATCGATTCAACAGTAACCATTTCGAACGTACCGGTGCATTTAGGTGAACATGATGATGGGACTTTTGTTAGCGGGATGCCTGAAACCGTATCTGTGCGCTTAAGTGGTCCTAAAAATATCATTAATCAAATTTCTGAAGAAGATATAACCGTTCAAACAGAATCTTTAGTTGGCAAAAAAGCAGGAGTGTCATCAATTCGTTTTGAAGTCATTGGTTTACCCGATTCAATTGTTTATAAAGTGACACCCGATTTATTTTATGGCACGATTTCTACGAAAGAGACTTTAACGCAACCAGTTGAGTATGAAATTGCTGATGGGACTTTGGCAGCAGGTTTTGAAATAGATAGCGTTGAATTAAATATTAATGAAGTAACCTTGTCGGGTTCAGCCGATGAAATCAATAAGGTAGCACGCGTTTTAATTCAAATTTTTGCGGATAAACCACAAAGTACCTCCTTTACAAAAAATTATCGGGTTCAAATTTTAGATAAGGATGGTAATCCATTGGATGTTAATCCATCAGAAACGGAAATTACAGCAACGGTCAATTTAAGAGAAAAAACCAAAACGATAGGGTTAAACATTGTACCGGTTGGTGAAAATGAAAGCTTTCAATATCACTATACACTATCGAATCTCCAGACAGTATCGATTAGCGGGGATAATATAGCGAATATTGACAGTTTGAATGTGATTGTAGATGTTTCAGACTTAGTAACGAGTGGTAATGTGTTAGGTGTCATTGAGCTAATAGATGGCATTAGTGCTTCACCCGAGACGGTCGATGTAACCGTCACAGTCAATAATCTGCAGACGGAGACCGATGTAGAGTCTAATGAAACAACCGTTTCACAACCATCCTCAGCGGAAGAATCAACAGCACCTGTTGAAACATCACCAACGAATGAACAAACGACAGTAACAGAAGAAGAAACAACGCAAAGTAATCGTACAAATAATGAATAAAATAGAATAATAGCAATAAAAGGAGCAATATAATGGGAAAATATTTTGGAACTGATGGGGTACGCGGTGTCGCAAATGAAGAATTAACACCGGAATTATCATTTAGATTAGGACGTTTTGGTGGATATGTATTACGTCAACACGCAGATAATATTGAGCATCCACGTGTATTAGTAGCGCGCGATACAAGAATTTCAGGACAATTACTAGAAAATGCTTTAATTGCAGGATTATTATCAATTGGAATTGAAGTAATGCAATTAGGAGTCGTACCAACACCAGCGGTTGCATACTTAACTCGTACACAAGGTGCGGTGGCAGGTGTTATGATTAGTGCTTCTCATAACCCCGCACAAGACAATGGCATTAAATTCTTTGGTGCGGATGGTTTTAAATTATCAGATGATCAAGAGTTAGAAATTGAAGCCTTATTAGATGCGGATGAAGATACTTTGCCACGTCCAAGTCGCGATGGTTTAGGA
Source organism: Globicatella sanguinis NBRC 15551 (assembly GCF_001552295.1). GTDB lineage: Bacteria > Bacillota > Bacilli > Lactobacillales > Aerococcaceae > Globicatella > Globicatella sanguinis. Next base: position 6,875 of record NZ_BCQX01000002.1, read on the forward strand.
ACTTTAGAAGAATTTAATGAAGCATCAAGTAAATATATTCAATTCTTACAAACAACAATTCCTAATGACTTATCGGGGATTACAGTATGTATTGATGCTGCTCATGGTGCGACTTCACCATTAATCAGTCAATTATTTGCTGATTTAGAGACAGAATTTTATACCATGGGTGATCGTCCAAATGGTCTTAATATTAATGATGGTGTAGGTTCTACTCATCCAGAAGCTTTACAAAACTTTGTTAAAGAGAAAAAAGCGATGGTTGGTTTAGCATTTGATGGCGATGGTGACCGTTTAATTGCTGTTGATGAAAATGGTGAAATTGTGGATGGCGATAAAATTATGTATATTTGTGGTAAACACATAAAAGCTAAAGGACGTTTAGCTCATGATACCATTGTTTCAACGGTTATGAGTAATATTGGGTTCCATAAAGCAGTTGAAGAAGCCGGCATGGTTGCTTTAAAAACGGCTGTGGGTGACCGTTATGTAGTGGAAGAAATGCGTAATGGTGGCTATACATTAGGTGGGGAACAATCTGGACATATTGTCTTTTTAGATTTAAATACTACCGGTGATGGCTTACTTTCTGCCATTCAATTACTATATGTAATGAAAGAAACAGGCAAATCATTATCTGAATTGGCTGCTGAAGTAACGATTTTTCCTCAATTATTAGTGAATGTTCGTGTGCGGGACAAGCATACCGTTATGGATGAACCAGCTGTTAAAGCGGTGATTGATGAAGTGGAAGCGGAAATGAACGGTGATGGACGTATTTTAGTTCGTCCAAGTGGAACAGAACCATTGTTACGGGTAATGGCAGAGGCTTCTACCGATGAAAAATGTGCTAATTATGTTCATCGTATTGCGGATGTTATTCGTGAAGTTCGTGGTTTAGAAGACTAAATTAGATGGTTGAAAAAACGGCTAGGACTGGGAGTCCCGGCCCTTTTTCATTCATAAAGATAGGAATAATCAATGAAATTTTCAAAAAAACAATTAACAACACAATGGTTACACAGTTGGCCAATTGAAGATTGGGGTGCTTGCATTCACTGCGGTTTACCTCTTCATCAAGAGGACAGTAGTTTTGTTTGCTCTCATCACCATCGCTTTGACGGCGCTAAGCAAGGTTATTATTATTTATCAAAAACGAAATTATCACCAACAAAGTATGATAAGGAATTATTTAACGCTAGAAGACACATCATTCAAGATACTGCCTTATATGATGCGTTGCATCGTCAATTTGACACGATTATTTCAACCCATTTGACTAAAGCACCAACATTGGTAATAGATGCTGGAAGTGGTGAAGGGAGTCATTTGATGCGTATGCGGCAATATCTGCCTGAGAGTACCGCATTTATTGGGGTTGATTTATCCAAGGATGGCATTCAACTGGCAACAGAGTATAATGGAGCGATTTTTTCCATAATCGCTGATTTAGCTAATTTACCCATTCAAGATGAAAAAGCAGAGATTATTTTTTCAATACTTTCGCCAGCTAATTATCAAGAATTCAAACGAATTTTGAAGCCACATGGCCTAGTTATTAAAGTCATTCCCAATGCGGATTATTTAGTGGAAGTGCGTGAAGCACTAGCACAATATCATTTAGCAGATCCAACGGTTTATGATAATTCCAAAGTCTTAGAAGTATTTACACACCATTTTCCTGATCATCACCGCTATCTCATTCATGATAAAGTTCATCTTTCTTATCAAGATAAGCAAGCTTTATTAAAAATGACTCCATTAGCGTGGCAACTGAGTGAAGAACAAAAGGAACAGCTTGTGCAATCATTGTCTAATCAAATAACGCTCAATTGTACAGTATTAGTCGGTCATAAGTTGGATTGATTTTAATTCATAATCAAGTTAAAATAATATAGAAACTAATTTAGATTTGAGGAATTAAGATGGATATGAAAGTAATCTTACGTGAAATTGTGAGTACCTTATTTACCTTTGCCATTGTTTTTGCGATTGTGTGGGGAGTCCAACAAGTGGCTTTACAACCGTTCATGGTCGATGGACATTCGATGGATTATACTTTAGCTGATAGAGAACGATTATTTATGTGGAAGTTAGGAGAAGTTGATCGCTTTGATGTAGTCATAATCAACGCACCGAACAATCCAGAAAAAATGTATGTTAAGCGTGTTATCGGCTTGCCAGGTGATACTGTTGAAGTGAATAATGATCAATTGATTCTTAATGGGAAAGCTTTAGATGAACCTTATTTAAAGGCGAAACAAGATGAATTTAACGGCAACTTTACCAGTGACTTTACTTTGGAACAAATCACAGGTTCAACAACAGTACCAGAAGGAAAAATATTTGTAATGGGAGACAATCGTCAAAATTCATTAGACGGACGTGATTTTGGCTTTGTCGACGTTGAGAGTGTTGTTGGTGAAGCCAATGTTATTTATTGGCCACTAAATAAGATGGGCTTACTGGATACTTATAAACTTAACGATACTGGCGATGCGATTATCAATCGTTAGTGAACGCAATGAGTTCGAAAGAATAAATCAAATAAAAGCGAGTAAACAATAAAAGTTGTTTTTAAAAAGCGGTATGTTCTTGTTTTTTAGTAAGTTTGTCGCTATAATGAAGGTGGTATAGACTAGTATTTTAGTTTCGGCATTTTAAGAGAGGTTGTCCCAGCTGCAAGCAACTAATGTCCCCTAAAAGAACCTACTATAATCTGTATTTGGGTCGCCCCCTTATCGGCAAAGAGTTGGCTTTATAGCAAATAAGGTGGTACCGCGGAGTAGCTGTTCTTCGTCCTTAACACAGGATGAAACAGCTATTTTTATATTTTAAAAAAGGAGCAAAAAAATGGTAACACGTAAAGAAGATTTTTCAAAATGGTATTTACAAACAATTCAACAAGCAGATTTAATGGATTATTCACCGGTTAGAGGATGTATGATTTTTAAACCGGATGGTTTCGAAATTTGGGAACATATTCAAGCCGCTTTTAATGCTCGCTTTAAAGAAGAGGGTGTTCGCAATGCTTATTTCCCAATGCTAATTCCTGAAACTTTCTTTAGTAAGGAAAAAGATCATATCGAAGGATTTAGTCCGGAATTACCTTGGGTAACGGAAGCTGCAGGGGAACCTTTAGAAGAACGTTTAGCTTTAAGACCAACATCCGAAACGATTATTGGCGATGCCTATAGTAATTGGATTCAATCTTATCGTGATTTGCCAATGCAAATTAACCAATGGGCCAATGTGTTTCGTTGGGAAAAGAAAACTTTACCGTTTTTACGTACGTCTGAGTTTTTATGGCAAGAAGGACATACTGCACATGCGACAGCTGAAGAAGCAAAAAATCGTACAATGAGAATGTTAACTATTTATCGCGAAGTTGTCGAAGAGTTATTAGCGGTTCCAGTAGTGGCAGGTGAAAAGACGCCTTCAGAACGTTTTGCCGGTGCTGAAAATACTTATTCAATCGAAGCAATGATGCAAGATGGAAAAGCTGTTCAAGCAGGTACCTCTCATTATATGGGAACAAAATTCGCAGAAGCGTTTGATATTCGTTATTTAAATACCGATAATGAACACGTTTATGCTTATACTACTTCTTGGGGTGTTTCAACCCGTTTAATTGGTGCTATGATTATGACGCATAGTGATGATCAAGGATTAGTGTTACCACCAAAAGTGGCGCCAATTCAAGTTGTATTAGTACCAGTTGGACCATGGCAAAAAAATCCCGCAATTTTAGAAAAAATTGAGGAATTGAATACTCAGTTAAAAGCTAAAGGGATTCGTACTAAAATAGACGATACTGATAATTCACCAGGTTATAAATTTAATGAATGGGAATTAAGAGGAGTGCCTTTACGTATTGAGTGTGGGCCAAGAGACTTACAAAATGAGCAAGTAATCATTAAATTACGTGATGAGAGTGATAAAAAAGTTGTCCCATTCGCTGACTTTATTGAGACGATTGAAAGTGAATTAACAACCATGCAAACACGTTTGTTAACAACAGCGCGGGCGATGAATCAAGCAAATTATCATACAAATATTAATACGCTTGATGAATTAGTCGAACATATTGAAACAAAACGTGCAGCTGGAGAATTGCCAGGCTGGGTATTAGCTGGCTGGGATGGTACTGAAGAAAGTGAAGCTAAAATTAAAGAGTTAACCGGATTTACCACCCGTAATATTCCATTTGCAGGTCAAGTTGAGGAAAAAACGACCTGTATCGTAACAGGCCAACCTGCAAAACATACGGTATGGTTAGCAAGAGCATATTAAAATTAAAAGAATTGAGTTTAGAAACTGACTCATTATCTTTCAACAAAAATATGTTATCGACGTAATGGCAGAATCGTATTAATAACATCTTTTAAAGACAAATTTGGTATCTATCAAACACTGTTAGAGTGGGTAATTGAAACGAATATCATAACATTTTATTTTTAATATCCACTCTCTTTAAAAAAATTGATTTTTCAATAAAAAAAGATTATTATTGTTTTATATTATATATTTTAATACACAAAGGAGAGAACAAATATGGACCCCTCGGGGAATTCATTATTTAGTCAGATATTAACTATTCTGATACTGACTGCAATAAACGCATTTTTTGCCGCTAGTGAAATGGCTTTTGTTTCATTGAATCGTAAAAAAATCGATAATTTAGTTGAAGAAGGTAACAAACGTGCAGTTAAAGTGCAAGCATTATTAGATAAATCAGAAGATTTTTTAGCGACGATACAAGTAGCAATTACCTTAGCAGGATTCTTATCATCTGCTTCGGCTGCGACAAGTTTTGCTAAATATATTGCTCAGTGGATACCGCAATTTCCGGGTGTTAATACACTGGCAATTGTTTTAGTGACGATACTTTTATCTTATATTACATTAGTCTTTGGAGAACTATTTCCAAAACAAGTGGCGCTGCAAATGCCCGAGAAAATTGCGATGTGGACCGCAGGGACCATTCAATTCGTTCAAACAGTATTTAAACCATTTGTAAGCTTATTGTCTGCTTCAACAGGATTACTTAGAAGCGTGACACCGATTGATTTTTCAAAAGAAGAAGAAAAATATACGCGAGATGAGATGCGAGCAATCTTGGCCGAAAGTCGTTTAGAAGGAACGATAGATGCTACTGAATTGACGATGTTAGAAGGTGTCTTATCTTTAGATAGTAAGTTAGCCCGTGAAGTAATGGTGCCTAGAACCGATACACAAATGGTAGATATTGAAGATTCTAAAGAAGATATTTTAAACACTTTATTATCTAGTCCGTTCTCCCGTATTCCATTATACGAAACTGAAAAGGATAATGTTATCGGAGTTATTCATATGAAAAATGTGATGAAGGCAGCCCGTGAAGTCGGTTTTGATAATATTGAATTTAGAGAGATCGCCAGCGAACCACTATTCGTTCCGTCAACGATTTATATTGATGATTTACTTGTTGAATTTAAACGTGAACAAACCCATATGGCTATTTTACGAGACGAATATGGAGGAGTCGAAGGAATTGTGACCTTAGAGGATTTACTAGAAGAAATCGTTGGAGAAATTGAAGACGAGACCGATATGGGGAATGCTGGAGATATCCGCAAAATAGATGACCAAAATTATTATATTAATGGTGGCTTATCGATTGATAAATTTAATAATTACTTTAATCAAAGTTTAAGTGATGAAGAAGTGGACACAATTGCCGGTTCGATTATTTATGAAATTGGTTATGTGCCAGAAGATGATGAAAAAGTTTCAGTACGTGCTAATGAGTACGTATTAACGACAAGTCATGTTGAAAATGGTCGTATTCGTGGTGTACTAGTGCAATTAGATCCAGATCTTACCGTAGAAACGCTTTATAATTTATATGATGAAGAAACGGAAGCGTATGTTCCAATGAAAGAGGTATTAGAAGAGTTGACGGATTAATCACTTGTATAGTTGAGTTATTCTATAAACTTTCATTATTTGTCTAGATGAATGATGGAAGATATAGCAATAACTCAGCTTTTTTGATTAAAATAACAACTACTAGATAATTTTATCTAATATCGTTATAATAAGACAGATAGAAAAAGAAAGAAAGGATGATTTTATGAAAAGCCGCTATGAATGGAATACGCTAATCAAATTTGGTGCGGTAACGGTGGGTTCTTTAGTAAGCCTAATCGCTATCTACATTTCCTTTTATATTAAATTCATGGGGAAAATTCCTGCGCGTAACTTTTTAGCATTTGAAAGCAGTTATCCTTGGATTGTTATCGGTTTTATCATCATTAATATATTATTTGGTACCTATATATTTTATAATAAATCCAAAATTGACATATTATTTTTTACAATTTTAAGTCAAATTATGTTAACTGTTTATTTAATGGCCTTGACTTATGCAGGAAGTTGGTTAACTTTTCCTCGTTCCGTTGTTTTATGGAACTTATTAATCGGTTCGATTGTGATGTTTCTTTATAACTACGGTGTCTATTTGTTATATCATAAGTTAAGAGGACAAAAAAGAATTCTAATAGTAGGGAAGAATGAACGGGTTTTAGAAGCGGTTCATAATTTTGATTTAATGGATAGTCCTCGTCATAAAGTAACCCATGTAGCTTTATCTAATTATTATCAAAATGTAAAAAGATTAGCTGATGAAGTCGATATTGTATATGTAACGGGACATATTGATGAAAAAGAACGCTTAAAAATTTTTGAGTACTTAATGAAAGAAAATAAACAATTATTTATTAGTACTGAATTTGAGAACTTAATGATGGTTAATCCTAATATTATGAATTTTGAAGATGAAAGTATCATCGAAGTTTCACCGTTTACCATACCGGCTGAAGAAGCATTTGTAAAGCGGATGATTGATATTGCTGTTTCCTTAGTGTTAATTGCTGTGACAGCGCCGATTATGTTGATTACGATGATTGCAATCAAACTAGATTCACCGGGACCAATATTTTACAAGCAAGAACGTATCACAATGGATCACCGAACGTTTAATATTTTAAAATTCCGTTCGATGAATGCAGCGGCTGAAAAAGATTCAGGCCCTGTTTTAGCAACATCGAATGATAGTCGTGTGACAAAAGTGGGACAATTTATTCGCAGTACGCGAATTGATGAATTACCACAATTATTAAATGTTTTAAAAGGCGATATGTCTTTAGTTGGCCCTCGTCCTGAACGACCATTCTTTGTAGACCAATTTAAAGAGGCTAACCCTTACTATGCTCTACGTCATCATGTACGAGCAGGAATTACAGGGTATGCACAAGTCTACGGTAAGTACAGTACAGACTTCAATAATAAACTGAACTTTGATTTACTTTATATCAAAAATTATTCATTAGCATTCGATTTTAAATTGTTATTTCAAACAATCAAAATTTTATTTGATAAAGTAAGTGCTAAAGGTGTCGATGAAGAAGAAGCGATGATACCACCAAGTTGGCAAGATTACCAGGAAAAAATCCAAATTATTGAATAAAGATTTAAGAAATAGCGCTGATACCTTGATATATCAGCGCTTTTTTGCTGTTTTTAGTGAATAATCATAGTATCTCAAGTGTTATTAGTAGAAGATAGCAAAAAACTTATGCTATACTTAGGTTAGAATTTCTAAGGAGGAATTTAAGATGAAGAAAACAATGAAGAATTTTTTTGCATTAGCCGCTTCGACGTTATTATTCACTGGGCCAGTTGCTACAACAACTATGGCGCAAACAACAATTGATGAAAATGTTTTAACTGAAATTCAAGAAGCTAATAAACACTTTGAATCTGTAAAATGGGATGGCTTTATTAAAGTATCGGCAGTTTCTGATAATCAAACAGCTGATATGGGGCAATTAAATTTTAACGGTACCTTTAATGGTATTCCTTTACAAGGTAGTTTTGAAGGAAATGTTTCAAGTCTGTTTTTAGGTGGACAAGAAATTGGTCTAAAAGCATTTTATCAAAATAGTACTGCTTATATCGGAACAATGGAAGGTGAAGCAGGATCTGGAATTAATTGGACTGCTTATGATTTCACAACATTAGAAGCCGATATGATTAAGAGTTTCCAAGATGCTTATAGCCAATCAAGTAATGTAGACCCACAAAAAACAACAGAGTTTACTAGCAAATATATGGACGTAACCGAAACAGACACCGATTATGTTTATACATTAAAACAAGACATTAATGCAGAAGAAATGTGGAATGATATGGATGCATTAGTTGACTTAGAGAAAGTTAAAGAAGATACGATTGCTAATATGGAGGAACAATCTGGTGAAGCACTTGACGAAGAATCACGTGCTCAATTAGATAAATCGTTCAATAGTGAATCATTAGCAAAATTCTTACAAATGAAACCTGTTATTGAAGTTTCATACAATAAAGAAACGAAATTCATTTCAAAACTTCTAATGGATTTAACAGTTAATATGCAAGACTTCATGGGCGAAGAAGAGCTTGCTGAAAATGCAGAAAGTGGAATGCCACAAAGCTTCTCAGTTCATGTAGAGTTGAACTTTAGTGAGCATAATGTTCCGCAAGAAGTAACAGTACCAGAGGAAGCATTAGCAGTAGAAGTACAACAACCTTCTTCACCAGAAGAAGCTGCCGATGAATTAGAAGATTTAGGTGAAGATTTAGAATCAGCCGAAGAATCAGCAATGGATGAAAATGCTGAATCAGGAACTGACGAATCTGCAACAGACGAATCTGCAGCAGAAGAAACTGCGACAGATGAAACTGTAGAAGAAACGACTGCAGCAGAATAATCTTTTAATCTATTATAATGTTTGCAAAATCGAATCGGGTAGCAACTTAATTTGAATTATGATTATTAAGTAGCTCGCCAAATAAAAAAGATTAGACCATGTGTAATTTCGGTTACGCATGGTTTTATTTTCTACTTCTTGTCCACTCCCGGAGTGATATCATAAATTGTATTTGAGTTTAATGAATATAAGAGCCTTCAATATCTAAAGTAGTATCAGTTTGAACGTTATTTCTGCATCATTGATGGATCGATACTACTACTAGATGGTGAATTAAATCAAAGATTATTCTTGACATTCATAAGAAGAACTCTTATCATATATCTGTTAAAAGTAATAGTTACAAATTTTCGCAAAAAGATTAATATAAGATAGGAGCAAGCAATGAGACTATTAACGGTAAAAGAATTATCTTTTTACTATGATCAAGAAAAAGTCCTCCATAATGTGAATTTTCATGTTGATGCAGGAGAATTCGTAATATTAACCGGTGAAAATGGGGCAGCCAAATCCACTTTAATTAAAAATATTTTAGGTTTATTGAAACCCGCCACTGGAACCATTGAATTGTCTGATGTCAATGCCGAAGGTGAAAAATTATCGATTGGCTATGTTCCCCAAAATGTGGCCGCTTTTAATGCTGGCTTTCCTTCGACCGTTCAAAAGTTAGTTGAATCAGGACGTTATAGTAAAAATCGCTGGTTTAAAAAATTAGATGCCAATGATTTAGAACATGTAGAAAAAGCTTTGAATGCAGTTGGGATGGCTCATTTAGCTAATAAAAAAGTTGGCGAATTATCAGGAGGACAAAAACAAAGAATTAATTTGGCGCGTGTTTTTGCAACAGACCCTGATTTTTTTGTATTAGATGAACCGACGACCGGAATGGACGTCGAATCGAGACGCTCTTTTTATCAATTATTACAACATAGTTGTAAAGCGCATGGCAAAGCGATATTGATGGTGACGCATGCTGATAAAGAAATTGAAGGTTATTTTGATCGCGAAATACGATTAATTAGAGGGGAGGGGACATCACCATGGAGATGTTTCAGTATGACTTCATCCAAAGAGCATTTCTAGCAGGTGCCGCTATTTCATTGATTACGCCCATACTAGGATTATTATTAATTCTACGACGTCAGTCTTTATTAGCTGATACCTTGGCCCATATCTCTTTAGCAGGAGTAGCGTTAGGTCTATTGCTTAAAGTAGCACCGACTTATACTACTTTAATTGTGGTGGTGATAGCGTCCGTTCTGATTGAATATTTAAGAATGGCATATCGTGATTTTTCAGAAGTTTCGGTGGCTTTAATGACAGCGACTGGGATGGCAGTAGCTTTAGTACTAGTCAATTTAAATCCTGATGCCGCTTCTTTTAGTATTGAGCAATACTTATTTGGATCGATTATTTTAATTACCGATCAAGAAGTAAAATTATTAATTGGTTTAGCCATTGGGTTAGTGATACTATATACTATTTTTAGACGCCCACTCTATGTTTTAACATTTGATGAGGCGACTGCACAAACATCCGGTTTGCCTGTTAAATTAATTTCAATTCTATTTTCTGTGATTACAGGGGTAGCAATTAGTATCATGATGCCGATTGTAGGTAGTCTGTTAGTATCTGCTTTAATCGTGATTCCCTCTGCGACAGCGATTAAAGTATCCAATTCATTTTTAAAAACGATTATCATTGCGATTGTTATTAATGTTATTGGTGTTTTCTCAGGTATTACCTTATCTTATCAGTGGGATACACCTCCGGGTGCCTCTATTACCTTGATGTTTGTGGCAGCTTTTGTCATTGTGTCGTTATTTAATCGTATTTGGATTTATTTTAAAAAAGGGCATTCTTAAACAATTAATGTGTAAATGATTAAAAAGGGGTTAGACTTTTTTGCTAACCCCTTTTTGCCTGTCTTTAGCCTATACAAGCAAGATTATTTTTGATAAAATCAAAAAGTATGAATGTTTTTAGACTTATGATAAACTAAAATAAATACGAATTAGGAGGCATCCAAATGGATGAAATAACACAAAAACAAAGACATCATCACGATGTATTGTTGGCCCTCTTAAAATATGATCATTTTCAAGCGTTAGAACTTGAAATAAAGCAGTTGGCTTTTGATGGTAAAGACGAGATTTTATTATTAGTCCAGTTAGCCAATGCTATTTTACAAGTGGACAATGAAAATGTAAAAAAACTTGCACAAAACACTCCGTTTCAAGGTGTTTTAGATGCATCCCAATTAGAACGTAAAACCTATTATTACTTACAAACACTGACCTTGCAATTGAAGCGACAGGAGTACGGTGATTACTTAAGAGGACTGACTCCATTATTGGTCGATGTTTTTCGGATTGCAATTGAACGTGATTTTTTACCAAATCTTGCGGAATATATTCAACCAATAAAAAAAGAGACAACTAGTGGTGCACATCTGTATCGAGGGCTTCAATGGTCACAAAATAAAATTGAAAGTCATCCTAATATTATTGCTGATACTTGGAAAAAGTATTACGGGAACTATTTCAATTATGACCACTATGTGAGTTCTAGTCATTTAATGAAATTAATCGAAGCTAATTCATCAAATGAGCACTTAATTGAACTGGCCTCTACGATGCGTAAGATTGAAAAGTATTTAAGAAATCTAGTTGCCCATGAAGTATTAACCGTTAATCAACAATTCTTTGTGGATCGTATACAACGGACACCATTGCAAGTTCATCAAGTGTTATTAGATTTATATGATGAAGTAGGACTAACTCATCCGTTACAAAGAACCATTATTGAACAAATAAAACAACAAATTACTTTACTATTACAACAAACAAAGGAAAAGAACTAAAAGAGGAGCACAATCAATGAAAAAGCTAGTCATTCATGGAGGAAAACCTTTAAAAGGTGAAATTACAATCAATGGAGCAAAAAATAGTGTAGTAGCTTTAATTCCAGCTGCTATTATGGCTAATTCTGAAGTGACATTAGAAGGCGTTCCAGATATTCAAGATGTACACTCATTAATAGAAATTTTAAATGATTTTAACGTTAAAACGCATTTTGAAAATAATGTTTTAAAAATAGACCCGACTGATATTGTTTCAATTCCAATGCCTACTGGAAAAATTCAAAGTTTACGCGCATCCTACTATTTTATGGGCGCTACTTTATCACGTTTTGGTGAAGGGGTGATTGGATTACCAGGGGGATGTTTTTTAGGACCACGTCCGATCGATCAACATATTAAAGCATTTCGTTCTTTAGGAGCAGATGTTAATGATGAATATGGTGTCGTAACCTTATCCACACCAGAAGGCTTAAATGGTGCTCGAATTTATATGGATGTTGTATCAGTGGGTGCAACTATCAATGCTATTTTGGCTTCGGTTAGAGCACAAGGGCGCACCATTATTGAAAATGCAGCCAGAGAACCAGAAATTATTGATGTGGTTACTTTATTAAATAAAATGGGTGCTAAAATTCGTGGAGCAGGTACGAGTGAAATCCGAATTGATGGAGTAGAAGAGTTAAATGGTGTGACTCATACCATTATTCCTGACCGAATTGAAGCAGGTACCTATATGGCGGCAGCAGTCGCAATGGGCGAAGGAATTAAAATAAACAATGTTATTTATGAACATTTAGAAAGTTTTATTGCGAAGTTAATTGAGATGGGCGTAAAATTAGATATTTTTGAAGATAGCATTTACGTTCATCCTTCAAAAGATTTAAAAATGGTGAGTTTAAAAACATTACCTTATCCTGGTTTTGCTACGGACTTACAACAACCAATTACACCGTTAATGGCGATTACCAATGGTCATGGTACGATTATGGATACTATTTACCCAGCACGAGTCAAACACATTCCTGAATTAAACCGTATGGGAGCAAATGTTCGCGTTGACGGGGATATGATTCGCCTTGAAGGACCAAGTAAATTAACTGGCGCTCAAGTGAAAGCTAGTGACTTAAGAGCGGGAGCAAGTTTAGTTATTGCGGGCTTAATAGCAGAAGGTGAAACCATTATCACAGGAGTGGATAATATCTTAAGAGGTTATACCAATATTGTTGGTAAGCTACAAGCATTAGGCGCAGATATTCAAATGATTGAAGATTAAGAAAGTAGGAAAAATAGTGTCAGATGCATTTTCACTAAAAACATTAATGGCTGCGGAAGTAAAGCAGTTATATGTTTATGCGAAAGAATTAGAGATACCGAACTACAGTCAACTTAGTAAGAAAGAACTTGCACTCGCAGTTATGCGTACACAAGAAGAAAAACAAGGTTTTTATCAAGTTGAAGGGGTCTTGGATATTGTAGGCGGCGATGGCTTTGGCTTTATTAGACCTATCAATTTTTCTCCCAGTCAAGAAGATATTTATATCTCAAGTTCTCAAATAAGACGTTTTGATTTAAGAAATGGAGATAAAGTAGCAGGACCAGCACGTCCACCAAAATCTAATGAACGTTATCCTGGCTTAATGCAAGTAAGTTCAGTGAATGGTAAAAATCCTGAAGAAGCTAAAAATCGCGATCATTTTCCAAGTTTAACGGCCATCTACCCGGATCAGCAAATAAAATTAGAAAGTGGTTCTAAACGGATAGCGAATCGAATGATTGATATTATAGCGCCTATTGGTTTTGGGCAACGTGGTATTATTGTTTCGCCACCAAAAGCAGGTAAAACAACCGTTTTGAAGGAAATTGCGAATGGGATTACAAGCAATTATCCAGATACAGAATTAATTGTTCTTTTAATTGATGAACGACCTGAAGAAGTAACGGATATTGAACGCAGTGTTGAAGGAGAAGTAGTATCTTCAACTTTTGATCAATTACCAGAAAATCATGTTCGGATTAGTGAACTCGTGTTAGAAAGAGCCATGCGTTTAGTCGAAGATGGACGTGATGTCGTGATCTTGATGGATAGTATTACTCGCTTGGCGCGAGCTTATAATTTAGTAGTCAAACCAAGTGGTCGAACTTTGAGTGGTGGGGTAGATCCTGCGGCATTTTATCTACCTAAACGCTTCTTTGGTGCTGCGCGTAATGTTGAAAATGGTGGATCGTTAACGATCTTAGCAACCGCATTGGTTGACACTGGTAGCCGAATGGACGATGTTATTTATGAAGAGTTTAAAGGGACCGGTAATATGGAATTACATCTATCGCGTCAATGGGCAGAAAGAAGAATTTTTCCTGCGGTGGATATCTTGCGTTCTGGTACACGTAAAGAAGAACTTTTAATGTCTGAAGAAAAATTACAACATATTTGGAAATTACGTAACTTAATGGGTGAAGATGTTTTACAATATACACAACAAGTAATTGAATTGCTGGAAAGAACAGATAATAATGAAGTAGCCTTTCAACAATTGACAGCTTTTTTAAACGCGATGTCGTCCAATAAGAAAAGTAGTAAGAAGGGTTAAATTTGTCAAAACAACATAAAACCAATGTGATGAGATTGTTAGAGCAACATCAAATAGCTTATCAACCTCATGAATTTACTAATAAAAAAGCAGCCAGTGAATTACCAATTTATAAAACACTGGTGACGGTTGCGAAATCAAAAGCACACTATGTGTTTGTCGTACCCGTAACGCATGAACTAGATTTAAAAAAGGCAGCTAAAGCAGTCAATGAGAAGTCAATCGAAATGATTAAAGAAAAAGAACTCTTACCTTTAACGGGATATGTTCATGGCGGCTGCTCACCGATTGGCATGAAGAAGTCTTTTTATACGACTTTTGACCAATCGATTGCTAATCATACGTCGATTTTATTTAGTGCAGGTAAAGTAGGGTTTTCCGTTGAAATTGCAGTGTCAGATTTAGAACAATTAAATCAAATGATTGACATGCAAAAGGCTGAAGTAGCCAAAGAAAAGTGATGAGATAGTAACTGGCAGTATCGGTGCATTAGCTCCTAATACTGTATATCAATCATCTATCCTTTATTAATATTAAATGAAACCCATTATGGGGGTGGTCACCTGGAGGCAGAATTCATCGATGTTCTACTTCTAATCCACTCCCAATTTCTTTTGTCTTGAAAACGGAACCTTATTTTACATCTTATTCTAGGGAGTGTACAATATAGATGAATAAATAAAGAAAGAGGCAACGAATGTTAAACGAAATGATGCATCGACCAGTAGTCATGAAAGAACTGGTTGATTATATGCGAAGTGCTCAATTACCATTTGAAGGTAAGTTAGGTGAAATTGAAAAATATGCAAACGAAAGAGGTATCCCGGTGATTCCTCATGAAACAGCGAAATTTATCGACTTTTTTTGTGCAACCATTCAACCAAAAGATATTTTAGAAATCGGAACAGCGATTGGTTTTTCAGGCAGTCTAATGGCTAGACACTTACAAGCAGATGGGCATTTAACAACCATCGATCGCTATGAATTAATGTATGAAAGAGCCAAAGAAAATTTCAAAAAAATTGGATTGAGTGACCGCATTACTTTAATCGAAGGTGATGCGAATGATGTGTTACCAACTTTAGCAGGTTCTTATGATTTAATTTTTATGGACAGTGCTAAAGCGAAATATATTGAATTTTATCCTGAATGCATGCGCCTATTAAAAATGGGCGGCGTCTTAATTATCGATGATGTCTTCCAAGGTGGCACTATTTTAGATGACGAAGCAGACATACCAAAACGTGTTCGTAAAATTCATCGTAAATTAAATGAATTACTGGATACCGTTTTATCCGATAAAACACATCGTTCATGTTTAGTTCCTTTAGGAGATGGCTTATTGATGGTTAGAAAGGAAGCGGAAGTATAATGGATAATATTAAGTTAGTGGCAATTGATTTAGATGGTACTTTTTTAACAGATACGAAAGAAATTCCCGCCGCTAATATCGAAGCGGTTCATCATATTATGGATAAGGGGATTAAAGTGGTCATTTGTACTGGACGTACGTTACCAGGAACCCGACGCTTTATCGATCAAATTGATTTTGGACATGAGAATGAGTATGCAATCATTCAAAATGGTGCGGCGACACATCGTTTACCAGGATATGATGTCGTGGCGGCCACTTATCAATCCGTTGAGAGCCGCCAAAAATTAGTGCGATTTTTCTTTGAAAGTCGCTTTGATACATTGCAATTAGTAGTATTTGATCAAGAAAATCTTTTTTTAATTGGTGATCAAACTCCAAGTGAATTTGTACAAAAAGATGCTGAAACATTGGCAACGCCTATTACATTTATTTCTCAAGCAGATTTTGACCAAGTGGAAGGTATTTTTAAAATGATGGTCTTAGGACCAAAAGCAGACCTTGATGCCTGGAATGAGTTACTTACCCAAGAAATAAAAGCAGCTTTCGATGTCGTTCGTAGTCAACCAATCATTATTGAATTTTTATCAAATGATACGAATAAAGCGACAGCGTTAAAAGCTTTGAGCGAAGACCTTGGTATTACTAGAACTGAAATAATGGCCATAGGTGATGAACAAAACGATGTTGAAATGTTAAAATGGGTTAAACATTCGGTTGCGATGGGCAATGCTTCGCCGGCGATAAAAGAACTTTGCTTATATGAAACGGCGAGTAATAATGAAGGTGGAGTAGCAGCAGCTCTTCGTAAGTTATTCTAATATATATTTGAATACTTACGATAAAATTCAAAATATTTTCACATTTCTATGCTATTATTTAAAATGAAACAAGAAAGAAAAGAGGCAACGATATGAAAAAGCTACTTTTTACGAGTATCGCTTTAGTCTTATTGTTGGGAATTGGTTATGGGGCTGGAATTGGCTATTATGCTGAGAAGTTCCAAGCGAATACCACATTTGGCTCGGTTGATATTAGTAACTTAACATTAGAAGAAGCAAAGCAAAAAATATCTGATGATTTAAGTAAAAAGGAAATTACATTAACTGAAAATGGTCAAGAATTAGGTAAATTTACCTTAGCACAATTAAATGGGCAAATTAATGCCGATGAAGTGTTAACCGCTGCTTATCAAGCTCAAGATCCATCACAATGGTTAGCAGGATATTTCTCATCGGTGGAATACGATAATTTATTAATGAATAATGTAAAAATTGATGACGCTGCTTTAACCGAAGCTTTGGCTACAATTGGTTTAAACAATAGTGAACGGACGGCTTCAACGGATGCTTATATTGAATACACGGATGCAAGAGGATATTATGTTGAGCCTGAAACAGTAGGTAATCAACTAGATTTAGATTTAGTAAAACAAATGGTCGTTGAAGGATTACAGTCTGGACAAACGACGGTTGAATTGAATACGGCTTATTTACAACCGGAGATAACCAGTGAAAGTGAAAAAATCACTACTTATATGGATCAAATCAATTCTTATATTGAGACTAAAATCAATTTAGAAATTGCGGGAGATACTGTTACGATCCCGAAAGAAGAAATTATTAAATGGATTTATTTCGATCAAGGTAACCAAATTGTTGTAGACCAAGCATTAGTTCAAGAATATGTGTCAACACTTAATGATAAATATGCAACATTTAATAAGCCACGTGAGTTCGCAAGTACATTAAGTGGAACCGTCACCGTGCAACCGGGTACTTTAGGTTGGTCGATTGACAGTGAATCAGAAGCGGCACAAATTGCTGCTGATTTAGCTGAAGGTCAAGAAGTAACCAGAACACCGGCAATCGTAGGGTCAGGGTATTCAACAGATGGAACAAATGACATTGGTAGTACTTATGTTGAAGTTGATATCGCCAATCAAATGATGTTTGTTTACGTAGACGGCACCCAAGTTATTTCGACACCAGTTGTGACGGGTAGAACCGGAACAGATACTGTACCGGGTGCTTATGCTGTTTGGAATAAAGAAAAGGATACTGAATTAAAGGGATATAATGTCCGTACTCAAAGAGATTATGTCCAACCCGTTTCTTATTGGATGCCATTTGATGACACCGGTCAAGGAATTCACGATGCAAACTGGCAAGCTTCTTTTGGTGGGGATGCTTACTTGACAGCCGGATCTTTAGGTTGTATTAACACGCCACCTGATGTGATGGCACAAGTTTTCAATACTGTGGAAGTAGGAACACCGGTCATTGTATTCTAATTAAATAAGTAAATAACACGTGACATGGATATGCTACTATGTTGCGTGTTTCTTTATTTTAGAGTCTATTAGAATAGCATTAAACTCAAGGGTAAGTAGCTTACAAAGGAAAATTTTAAAATACACCCACTTGTCAAGAGGTAAAAATTCATGTATCTAGATAAAAAAAAGAATTGTTGTTATAATGGACAGAGATAAAACCCTTTAATGAAAGAACAATTAAAGGAATTGTAGTAAATTTAAATCCTACGAGGAGGATATGATAATGAAAAAAGTTCTCGTTGTTGACGATGAAAAAACAATATCAGATATCATCGTTTTTAATTTAGAGAAGGAAGGCTTTGAAATTAAAGTTGCCCATGATGGTGAAGAAGCACTACAGAAGTTTCATGATGAAACTCCAGATTTGATTGTCTTAGATTTGATGTTACCCAAAATTGATGGTTTGGAAGTTTGCCGTGAAATCAGAAAAGAAAGTAGTGTACCGATTATAATGCTAACGGCTAAAGATTCCGAAATTGATAAAGTTCTAGGCTTAGAATTAGGCGCGGATGATTATGTAACTAAGCCGTTCTCTAATCGCGAATTAGTAGCACGTGTAAAAGCCAACTTACGACGTCATAGCGCTCGTGAACAAAGTGATAATGCGGCTGGTAATGCTAATGAAATCGTAGTCGGAGATTTAATTGTTCATCAAGATGCGTATATTATTTCTAAACGTGGTGAGGAAATTGAATTGACTCATCGTGAATTTGAATTATTGCATTATTTAGCCAAACATATTGGTCAAGTGATGACGCGTGAACATCTCTTAGAAACCGTTTGGGGATATGACTATTTTGGGGATGTGCGTACGGTGGACGTGACTATTCGTCGTTTAAGAGAAAAAATTGAAGATGCACCTAGCCATCCGGTATATATCGTGACTCGAAGAGGTGTAGGATATTTCTTAAAGAATCCGGATCAGGACTAATTGTATGAAGCAAGGATTTAGTTTTTTTCAATCCATTTACTTTAAAATACCGATGTTGTTTATTTTTATTTTACTGATTTCATTTCAGTTTATTGGGGTCTTTTTTATCGACCAATTACAATCACAATCGGTCACAACTTTTAAAGAAACGTGGAATACACAGTCGAATTTTTTAATTAATAATGTTAGACCTATTTTAGAGTCGTCTGGTGATCCTAACCAGACGACTACTATTGAGTTACAGCTAACTCAGACCTTAGCTACTTTTACGGCCGACGAAGCAACGAAAATTCAAATATTGGACAATGAAGGCTATGTTAGGGCGATTAATCAAAGTGGACTGGCTAATACGGTGGGGCAAAGAGTGGATAATGATAATGCTTTAGCTGTTATAACGTCAAGACAAGCTTATGCCCAAGAGTATCATGATTATGTACGTAATAACCGTAGTTATTTATTAATACGTCCTGTCATGTCTCAAGATAATAATCAACTATTAGGGGTCGTAATGGTAGAAGCGAGTATGAATAATATTTACAATCAAACGCGTTCTGTCATGGTTATTTTTGTGCAATCCGCAATTGTCGCAATTGGGGTCGCTTTCGTGATTGCATTATTCCTTTCCCAAGCGATTACCAATCCTATTGAACAAATTAGACAACAAGCGATGCGTATTTCTGATGGGATATATAATTATCCAGCCACCGTCAATGGCAAAGATGAACTGGGTGAATTAGCTAATACCGTCAATGAATTGGCTATTAAAGTTAAAGATGGACAAGAATCCATTGAATCCGAACGCCAGCGTTTAGACGGGATTTTAAGACATATGACAGATGGTGTTATTGGAACTGACCGTCGTGGTAATGTTTTGCTAATTAATGAACGTGCATTAGAGTTATTGAGTATTCATCAACAAGATGCTTTAGGCATTTCAATTATTGAGTTATTAGGTATTAAGCAAACGCATCGCATCAAAGAATTGCTTGCTGGAGAAAAAGAAGTAATGATTGAGCGTGAAGATGACACGATCCTTAAGGGAGAAATCTCAATCATACGTCGTGAGACAGGGTTTGTAACCGGACTCGTTTGTGTTTTGACCGATGTGACTGAGCAGGAGAAAACAGATCGAGAAAGAAGAGAATTTGTTTCGAATGTTTCCCATGAATTACGAACACCATTAACTAGCGTTAAAAGTTATACGGAAGCATTGGCAGATGGCGCTTGGCAAGATGAAGATATTGCTCCGCAATTTATTGAAGTGATTCAATCAGAGACGAATCGGATGATTCGGATGATTGGCAACTTACTGGATTTATCAAAAATTGATGGAGGTCAAATTAAGCCTCAAATGGAATTAATTGACTTTAAACGGATTGTCAACCATATTGTTGATCGTTTTGAATTTACTTTGGATTCACAGGAGAAAAAATATACGATTAAACGTCAATTTACGCCAAGAGAAATATATTTAGAAATTGATCAAGATCGCATGACACAGGTCATTGATAATATTATGAGCAATGCGATTAAATATTCTCCTGATGGTGGGGAAGTAATTGTTAAAATTGTTGATAATCCTCATACGGTTGTGTTAAGTATTACCGATGAAGGATTAGGCATTCCACAAAAAGATTTACCACATCTGTTTGAACGTTTTTATCGAGTGGATAAAGCTCGTTCAAGAGACCAAGGGGGAACCGGTCTAGGTTTAGCCATCTCTAAAGAAGTGATAGAGTTGCATGGAGGTAAAATTTGGGTTGAAAGTAAAGAAAATCATGGTTCAACTTTCTTTGTAGAATTACCATATGAGCCATTTGAACTAGAGTTTTCGGATGAAGAAGGGTGGGATGAAGCGTGAGAAAATTTTCCTTTCAAACATTCTTTTTAACGCTCTCAATTGTGGTGAGTTTGTTACTAAGTTATATTTTGATTTTTGATAATAATGCTTTATTATCCCGTTTCTCCTCTAATCAGGAAACAGCACAAGTCAATATTCAAATGGATAGTAATAATAAAGTTTCTGACTACTATCAATTGGCTAATGTAAAATTAGCAGAAATCATCTATCCGACCAATGTGATTATTTCTGAAGGCGATAATGCCTATTTATTGAATGATTATTCGGGATTACGTTCACTGGCATCGAGTTTAAGTCAAAAGCGTATCTCCTTAGTTGAGAAAATCGTGGTACCTCCAGAAGAGCAATATATCGAATTAATATCACAGGAAAGAGTCGAGTTTGAATTTTCAACAGCCTTACCATTTGAACTATCGGATAATTTTATTAAAAATGAAAGTGAAGAAACGGAATTTGAATTTAACCGTATTATTTTTCCTAAAAACGAAAAGAATACCGCCTACTTATTAAATACTTTTGAACAAGTTTATATGAAGGCTAAATTGCCAGAAGGGAACACAACGGACGATTATTTTAAAATAGCGCGAGTTTCAAAAGGGAAATGGATTGTTGCTGAACGCTATAATTTAAGTAATGGCAATCATGTTTATTTACCGTTAAAAACCATGACGATGCCAAGTCAACTTTATACTTTAAATTTAGTTCCTGAAACTAATGTGATTGATTCTTTATTTGGAAATGTCCGTTCATGGCGTTCTGTTTCTACCAATGAAGACAGTAGCAGTGGGACCATTATGTATTACAACTCAAATATGGAGCTTCAGATTAATCCTTTTGCTCAAATGCTTGGAATTAATTACAAAAATACCAATCAGTTTGAAGCTAAAACATATAGACAACGAATTGAGCAAAGTTATAGTCAAATGCGTCAGTTTGAATATTGGAAAAACGGGATACGTATTGGAACCCAGTCAAATGGCACAACCATTGTCTATCAACGTTATCTTGATGGTTATCCTACCTTTTCTAGTTCGACGGTTAATCATTATGCTAGTAGTCGTGTTTATTTCCGTGGTGGTAATTTGACTACTTCTATTACGCGCTTAGCATTACCGATGGTTTACTTGGAAGCGCATGTCGCCGATCAAAGTAGATCATATGAATTGATGAGTGTGGATGAATTGACATATGAATTGAATATGGCGGGATATTCTGTTAGTGATTTTACCAATGTAGTGATTGGCTATGAATGGCAAGATAATATGTCTGAATTTCAAAAAGTGAACTTTGTTCCTAAATGGTTTTTTGAAATCAATAATGTTTATTATTCAATTGATCAAATTCGTGAAGGTGAGCTCGAAGCCATGGGGAATATTAGTGATAGTCGTCACTATTTTACAAGAAGGTAGGTGACAAACAATGGATTTTAAACGAATTATGTTAATGTTAACCTTGTTTTTTTTAATCTTTGATATTTATCTAGGGTTTAGAGTCTATCAACAAGTTCAATCTACTACCATTCGTCAAAGTGATTTTCAGCAACAAAGCATTGAACAGAGACTTCAAGCTCGTGATATCACTTTGTTGTCACCACTAAATGAAGAAGAAGTTGAGGGCACCTTAATTAAAACTGAAGAGAATAGCGTATTACGTGATGGATTGAATCAATTAACCCATCAGCAAGTGAATTTTTCAGACGAAAATGTATTAACAGCTACTTTTGATGAACCGTTAAATATGGAAGGGCAAATAACGCCTGAAACAAGCACTTTACCAAGCGAAGTGGCAAAATTTATTCGTGATCAATATTTATTGAATGATGAGTTATTTATTGAAGGTGGGGCTTATACGCAATATTGGTATTTACCAACCAATCGAACCATTGTTTTTTGGATGACAGCTATTAATAATACCCCCATTGTAGATGGGAGTGCTGAGATTAAATTACAATTAGATGAAAACTATAATATTGCGTCCTACACTCAAACGTATCAGCATAATTTTGTGACTTTAGATGAGGATAAACCTTATAAATTAATCACAGCACGTGAAGCAATTGAAGTACTCGATACGCGTATTCAGACGAACTTGCCGTCTAATTCAACCATTATTCATGTGACTTTATCTTATATCAAATATAAAGAATGGGACGAGATAAATATTTACCTTCCAGTTTGGAATGTCGTTTATCAACGTTCTGAAGGTCAAACAGGTTCAATGTTAGTGGATGCCATCAAAGGTCAAGTGATGGAACGATAGTTTACAAAGTTTAGTAGCATTGTCAATGCAAGCAAACGGACTGTTACCCTAAAATACACAGGTATTTTCAGGAAATGCAGTTAAGAGTGCAAAGCATTGGCAATGTTTTTTTATTAAATGAGCGATATGAACGAAAAAATATTAAGTGAAATATAGGCGTGCTTATGATAAGATAGACAAATGAAAGGGGCGATCATATGCGTTTATTAGCCATTGATACATCTTCAAATTTACTTAGTTTAGCCTTGTTTAACAATCAAAACATTATAGCATTTGAAAATAATCAATCACAAATGCAACATGGCGTATTATTATTACCCAAAATTAAAGAGCTTTTAGCAAGCAATCAAGTGACGGCAAAAGAGATTGATGGCATTATTATTGGAATGGGACCGGGGTCTTATACAGGCTTAAGAATAGGTGTTACAGCAGCTAAAATGTGGGCAGTTAGTCAAAATATACCCGTTTATCCTGTTTCGAGTCTAGCTGTAATGGCTTTAAGCGTTGAGCCGTCCGACAAGAAAGTAGCCATTGTGCCAATTGTGGATGCTCGTCGAGAGAGTTGTTATACTGCTATTTACCAAATAGATATGACGGGCAATCATAACACTATTCTTGAAGATAGTCATAGTGATTGGCGATTGTGGTTAAAAAACAATGCGTCTATTTTAAGTCAGTATGATGAGATTGTTTTCGTAGGTCATCAAATCGCAAATTTTGAACCGCTAGTCAAAGAGGTGTTGCCTAATTTAAATTATCGCTGGGTTGACGATGTGTCGGCTTTACCACGTATGGAACGTTCAGTGCGTTTAATAAAAGAGCCTATTGCAGATATTGATTTATTATCTCCAAATTATGCTCAGTTGACTTTAGCTGAGCGAGAATGGTTAGAAAAAAAAGAGCAGGTAGACGGTTATGATACATTGGTTGATACAACAATTAACTAAATTCAAAACACGACTATCAGGCAAAAACTTAGTGACGCCTACCATGCCCAAGATAATGGAACAACTGGATTGGCAAGCAAAAACCCATCCCGAGGGCTTTGTATTACGACTGTGTCACCAATCGGATCTCGATTTTTTTGAACAAATTGAAAAACAAACTTACGACGGTTATTTAGCCTGGCGTAAAGCTGATTTTTTAAATGATTGGCGCAAAAATCCTTATGCCTTGTATTTAGTGATTGAATTGGAAGGAAAGTTAGTGGGCGTAATCACTGGTAGAGTACTGTATCGAGATTCACATATCAGTCAGTTGATGGTGCTGCCAAGATACCAATCAAAAGGGTTAGGTCAGTGGTTAGTGAGTGAATGGCTATCTATCGCTAAACAATTTAAAACAAAGCAAATCACTTTGGAAGTACGAGAAAGTAATCAACGTGCTCAAAAATTATATCAAAAAATGGGTTTTCAAGTCATTGATCAAAGGGAAAACTATTATTACAATAATCACGAAACGGCTTTAATTATGAGTCGTAGAGAGAAGGAATAAGGATTGATAGAGTACCATGTTGTACCGATAAAAGGAAAACTAATGATGTCGCCATTTAAGGAACAAATTATCGAAGCTAATCGACATTTTGGGTGGAATGAAGCCCAAACGTTAACGGATTTTAATAATGAACATAGTGAATATTATTGTTTGGTTAATCAAGACAAATTATTAGGTTATGTCGCATTGCATCATATTTTAGATGAAGCGTCGATCAATATTGTCTACATTGATAAGACCTTTCGACAACAAGGGTTAGCAACGGAATTACTCGTCTTTGTATTAAACCAATTAAGTCAGCGTCAAATAAAAAATATCTTTTTAGAAGTACGAGCGAGTAATCATTCAGCAATTCATTTATATCAGAAAACCGGCTTCGATTTATTAATTAAGCGCAAGAATTATTATCAAAATCCCATGGAGGATGCTTATATTTTCCAAAAAAATTTGACGAAAGGAGATCAAGATGAGTCAAAAGAATAATCTCATTTTAGCATTTGAGTCAAGCTGTGACGAAACAAGTGTTGCCGTCATTGAAAATGGTTCGATTATACGCAGCAATATTGTGGCTTCGCAAATTAAATCACATATGCGATTTGGTGGTGTCGTACCAGAAGTAGCCAGTCGTCATCATGTTGAACAAATCACTCAAATTTATCAACTGGCACTAAAAAAAGCACAAGTGTCAATAGATGAGATTGATGCGATTGCCGTCACCAAAGGTCCAGGACTAGTTGGGGCTTTATTGATAGGCATTACTGCTGCTAAAACATTAGCCTTCGTTCATGATAAACCATTAATTGAAGTTAACCATTTGGCAGGGCATATTTATGCATGTCAATTAGAAAATCAATTACAATTCCCATTATTAGCCTTAATCGCAAGTGGCGGTCATACTGAGCTCGTTTACATGGAAAACCATAACCAGTTTGAAGTTATTGGCGAGACACAAGATGATGCGGTTGGAGAAGCTTATGATAAAGTAGGGCGGATATTAGATTTACCTTATCCAGCTGGAAAATACTTAGATCAATTAGCACAAACAGGACACGCAACCTATCCAGTCCCCAGAGCAATGATTCATGAAGATAATCTTGATTTTAGTTTTAGTGGCATGAAAAGTGCTATTATGAATCTCGTTCATAATGCTCAACAACGTGGCGAGACATTTGTGAAAGAAGATTTAGCGACTAGTTTCCAAACAGCAGTTATTGAAGTTCTAACGACTAAAGCGGCGAAAGCAGTGACGAAATATCCTTCAGTTAAACAATTTGTCTTAGCTGGTGGGGTGGCAGCTAATTCCGGATTAAGAAAAGAATTAGTTGCAACCTTAGATCCAATCGAAGTATTGATTCCTTCATTACCTTTGTGTGGTGACAATGCGGCAATGATTGGGGCTGCTGCTTATCAAATGTATCTACAACAACAAATGGGTAGTTTAGATTTCAATGCTCAACCCAGTTTAGATTTATCATAAAATAATGAAACTCTGAAACAAATAAAATGTTTCAGGGTTTTATTTTTTCGAAAATTAAAAATTAATTAAAAAACATCTTGATTTTTAATTCTATTTGGTGTATTATCTCATTTAAAGAGGTAATCTTTAATGAAGCTATCATAAATATTAAATAGGAGGAAACATTAATGAGAAAATTCTTTAAAAAAGCAGCCGTTTTAGGTACGGCACTATTATCATTTAACGCAATGTCTCCATTATTCGTAACCAAAGTTGGCGCACAAGCAGAACAAACCTTAACATTATCAACGACATCTGAGCCACCAACTGTTGACCCAGGGATTGCAACCGATAGTTCGTCAGGTGCGATTATTAAAAACGTCTTTGAAGGTTTAACAGCGATTAAAGATAATCAACCAGTGCCAGCAGCGGCTGAATCTTGGGAAGTAAGTGAAGATGGTTTAACTTATACGTTCAAATTACGTGAAGGCTTGACATGGTCAAATGGTGATCCAGTGAAAGCAAGTGATTTTGAATTTGCATGGAAACGTGCTTTAAATCCAGAAACCTTATCAGAATATGCGAACTTACTTTATGTGATTGAAGGAGGGGAAGCTTATAATACGGGTGAAGGCGAAGAGGATGCAGTCGGTGTTAAAGCATTAGATGATATGACTTTAGAAATTAAATTAAATGCTCCGGTAGCTTATTTCCCAGAATTAATTGCGCACTATACTTTTATGCCAGTTAATCAAGCAGTAGTAGAAGCGAACCCTGATTGGGCAATGGAAGCGGGTGAAGATTACGTAACCAACGGACCATTCGTCTTATCTGAATGGAATCATTCGAGTGATTATGTATTGACTAAGAATGAAAATTATTGGGATGCAGACAATGTTTCATTAGAAACTGTCAATGTACAAATGGTAGAATCTGAAGCAACTGCTAATGCAATGTATCAAGCAGGTGAATTAGATTACTTAGGATCACCATATAATAGTGTTTCATTAGATGCGATTGATACTTATAAAGCAGATGGAGCATTAAATATCTCTGACTATGCTGCTATTTATTGGTACAAAGTGAATACAACCGATGAAGTAATGTCTAATGTGAATATCCGTAAAGCTTTAGCTTTAGCTATTGACCGTCAAGGTTTAGTAGACAATATTACAAAAGGTGAACAAGAACCAGCATTAGGTTATGTTCCACAAACAATTGCTGGATTTGAAGAAGACCGTGGTTACTTCAAAGATGCTGATTTTGAACAAGCTAAAGAATATTTAGCAAAAGGTTTAGAAGAGTTAGGCTTACAAGATCCTAGCGAATTAAACGTAAAAATCTCAATTAATACGTCTGAAGCGCATTCAACAATTGCGCAATATATCCAAGAAGGTTGGGCAAGTAATTTAGGTATTAACGCTGAAATTGATAATTCTGAATGGCAAGTTTATCTAGATAAATTATCTGCTTTAGATTATCAAGTAGGACGTTTAGGTTGGATTGCAGACTACAACGATGCTTCTTCATTCTTAGGAATGTATGATTCTGTAGATAATGGTAACAATGATACGGGTTGGTCTAACGAAGAATATACTAAATTATTAAAAGAAGCAGAGTTAGAAACTGATCTTGATAAACGTACAGAATTATTGAAACAAGCTGAGGCTGTCATGATTGAAGAAATGCCAGTTATCCCATTGTATTACTACACTAACTTATCAGTTAAGAAAGACAATATTAAAAATATGGAACCTGATGCATTAGGTAACCTTGATTTGAAAAATGTCGTAGTTGAATAAAATATAACGGAATGAATAAGGACTGGGCAGGAACTTAATAATTTCTGTCCAGTTTTGTATCGTTATATCATTGCGCAGTAGGTGAGTGGCGTGAAACGGTATTTTTCAGACTGGTTTGATACCTACTTCTTACTGTGCGGGGGTGGGCATATGAAGCGAAAATCAATCGGTTTTCTACTTCTTGCCTACGCCCATTTCGTGTTGCTTTATTAAACGGTGGCGCAAACTTTTGATAATATAAGGAGGAATATTAGATGAAAAAGTATATCTTTAAGAGAATCGTTTATATACTGATTGCACTTTTTTTCATTATAACATTAACGTTTTTCTTAATGAGAATTGCACCCGGTAGTCCTTTTGCGAGTGAAAGAGCACTAACGCCTGCGATTGAAAAACAATTAAATGAAACCTATGGCTTAGATAATCCATGGTATGTGCAATACAAAGACTATTTATTAAACATTTTAAAATTTGATTTTGGTGAGTCTATGAAGTATAAAGGTCGTTCGGCTAACGATATGATCTTTAAGTCATTTCCTATCTCATTAGCCTTAGGGGCCCAGGCGCTCTTTTTAGCAGTCGGTTTTGGGGTTTTATTAGGGGTCATTTCTGCTATGTACCATAATAAATTAGGTGATTATATTTCAACTATAATTGCTGTCTTAGGAATTTCAATTCCTTCATTTATTTTAGCAGGATTAATGCAATATTTTTTAGGATTGAAATTGGGATTGTTCCCTTTAAGTGGTTGGAAAGGATTTAGTTACACCATCATGCCTTCATTTGCGATGGCTTTAAGTTACATGGGAAATGTGGCCAAAATGGTCCGATCTAGTATGCTGGAACAAAATACATCTGAATATGTAAAATTAGCTCGAGCAAAAGGATTAAGAAAATGGAATGTGGTCTTCAAGCATTCACTGCGCAATGCATTATTACCTGTTATTACATACTTAGGACCTTTAACTGCCGGCGTGGTAACGGGGAGTTTTATTGTTGAAAATATTTTTGCGATACCTGGACTCGGTAAACACTTTGTTACTAGTATTAATAACCGTGATTATACGATGATTATGGGAACCACTGTTTTCTATTCTATTCTATTATTATTCGCGGTCTTAATTGTGGATATCATTTATGTAATGGTTGATCCACGAATTAAGTTGGAAGGAGCTGAATAATAATGACTCATGAAGAAAAATTAAATCCCAAAGATTTTGAAATAGTAGGGATTTCTGAAGATCAAACTGATATTTTAAGTAATAAAACGGTATCGTTTTGGGGCGAAGTCTTTCATACTTTTAGCCGTAATAAACTAGCGATGTTTGGGGTTGGGTTATTAATTGTAGTGGCCTTAATGGCGATTTTTGTGCCAATGGTGTCACCATTTAGTTTTAGTCAACAAACCAAAAATTATAATATGCCACCCAATGCGACCCATTGGTTTGGTACTGATAACTTAGGGCGAGATATTTTTGTCCGGATTTGGGTTGGAGCACGTATTTCCTTATTTATTGGATTAGCAGCTGCTGCTATTGACTTAATTATCGGAGTATTATGGGGCAGTATTGCCGGGATTGTAGGTGGACGTGTCGATAATATTATGATGCGTATTGCTGATATTTTAACGGCGGTCCCTTATTTATTGATTGTTATTTTACTATTAGTTGTTATGGATAAAGGGTTAATGCCAATGATTGTGGCCCTTTCGATAACAGGTTGGGTACGAATGGCTCGCATTGTCCGAGGAGAAGTATTATCTATCAAGAACCAAGAATATGTTTTAGCGGCGCGTACATTAGGGGCGAATACCACTCACTTGATACTAAAACATTTGATTCCAAATGCGATGGGAGCGATTATTGTCACGATGACCTTATCGATTCCTTCAGCAATCTTTACGGAATCATTTCTTAGTTATTTAGGTCTTGGGGTGACACCGCCAATGGCCAGTTGGGGAACGATGGCTTCAGAAGGAAACGAAGCCATTATGACGGCACCGTGGCGTTTAATATTTCCAGCGGTATTAATTTCATTAACAATTTTTGCATTTAATGCGGTCGGTGATGGTTTACGTGATGCACTCGATCCAAAACTTAGAAAGTAGAGGTGACTAATATGACAGAAAAATTATTACAAGTAAATGATTTGCGTATTAGTTTTAAAACTTTTGCGGGTCGTGTTCAAGCCGTTCGTGGGGTTAATTTTTCTTTAGAAAAAGGAGAAACCTTAGCCATTGTAGGAGAATCAGGCTCAGGAAAATCAGTAGCATGTAATGCGATTATGCGTTTAATTCCACAGCCACCTGGACATTTTGATGCGGGAGAAATTTTATTTAATGGACAAGATTTATTGAAATTAACCGAAAATCAAATGAGCGATATCCGTGGGAAAGATATTGCGATGATTTTCCAAGATCCGATGACCGCTTTAAACCCAACAATGAAAGTTGGCAAACAAATTGCCGAAGTCATTTTACGACATAAAAAAGATATCTCTAAAGCACAAGCCAAAGCGCGTTCGATAGAGTTATTAAAAGAAGTCGGCATTCCATTTCCAGAGCGCCGTTATGAACAATACCCTCATGAATTTTCAGGTGGGATGAGACAACGGGTAGTTATCGCGATTGCCTTAGCAGTGGAACCTAAGCTATTAATTGCTGATGAACCTACTACGGCATTAGATGTAACGATTCAAGCACAAATATTAGAATTAATGAAAGAGATTCAACAAAAAAATGGCAATTCGATTATCTTTATTACGCATGACTTAGGCGTAGTGGCGAATGTTGCCGATAAGGTAGCGGTAATGTATGCGGGCCAAATTATAGAGTACGGTACCGTCAATGAAATTTTTTATAATCCTAAACATCCCTATACTTGGGGACTACTAGGTTCCATGCCTGATTTGGAAAATGATGATGCTCAAGAACTTTATACTATCCCAGGTTCGCCACCGAATTTAATCAATCCTCCTAAAGGGGATGCTTTTGCTCCACGTAATCACTATGCAATGAAAATTGATTATGAAAAGGAACCGCCAATGTTTAAAGTCAATGAGAACCATTTCGTTAAATCTTGGCTGATGGCTGAAGGAGCACCTAAAATCGAAGTGCCAGAAATGATTCAGAAAAGAATTCAACGATACTTAAAAGAAGGAGGCGTTACAAATGAGTAAGAAAGTACTTTTAGAAGTAAAAGATTTCAAACAATATTTTGGTAACAGTCAACAACCGATTAAGGCCGTTGATGGTATCTCATTTGAAGTTTATGAAGGTGAAACCCTCGGACTTGTAGGGGAATCTGGTTGCGGTAAATCTACAACGGGGCGCTCGATTATTGGACTTTATGATATTACGGGGGGCACGATTACTTTCGATGGGAAAGTCGTCAGTGGTAAGCAAAGTGCCAAAGATAAGAAAAATTTGGCTCGTCAACTACAAATGATTTTCCAAGATCCTTATGCTTCCTTAAATCCACGTATGACTGCTGGAGAAGTTATTAGTGAAGGCTTTGATATTCATGGACTTTATAAAAATAAAGCAGAACGTCGTAAGCGAATTGGTGAATTGTTAGAAGCAGTAGGGTTAAATAAAGAACATCAAAACCGTTATGCTCATGAGTTTTCTGGAGGTCAAAGACAAAGAATTGGTATTGCGCGAGCTTTAGCGTTAGAACCTAAATTCATTATCGCAGATGAACCTATTTCAGCACTAGATGTCTCGATTCAAGCACAAGTCGTTAACTTATTGAAAAAATTACAAAAAGAACGTCAATTAACCTATTTATTTATTGCCCATGATTTATCGATGGTCAAATATATTAGCGACCGAATTGCAGTGATGTATGCTGGGAAAATACTTGAAGTAGGACCAGCTGCTGAAATTTATCGTAATCCTATTCATCCTTATACGAAGTCATTATTATCAGCAGTCCCTCAGCCAGATCCGATTAGTGAAAGTGTTCGTCAAAGGTTGCCTTATCAACATCAAGAACCGACCGGAGAAGTAAACAAATATGAAATATCACCCGAACATTTTGTCTATGCGGACGCGGAACAATTGAAAGCATGGACAAAATAAAAGGTGTTAATATCTTCTGTTTAGTGTTTTCAATCGACATTTTTAATGGGTTTAAGTATAATTAAGGTATACGAAAAAAGAAAGGTTGATTTACCATGCCATTTTTAATCATACTAGGAATTTTAGTTTTAATTGCCTTAGCTTGGGTTGGAATTTATAATAATTTAATTAAAACAAGAAACTGGGCTGAAGAAAGTTTTAGTCAAGTCGATGTGCAGTTACAACGACGCAATGACTTAATCCCTAATTTAGTCGAAACAGTCAAAGGATATGCGGCTCATGAAAAAGAAACCTTAGACTCTGTGATCAAAGCACGTCAACAATTAATCGATGTCGCGAATGCTTCACCCGAACAAATAAATGCGGCCTCAAATGCATTAACAGGTGCTTTATCTCGTTTATTAGCAGTAGCCGAATCTTATCCGGATTTAAAGGCAAACACTAATTTCCTTGAATTGCAACGTAGCTTAACCGATACAGAAGATAAAATTGCTAAAGCTAGAATGTTATATAACTCCAGCATTAATCAGTATAATACTAAGATTGAAACAATTCCTAACAATATCGTTGCGGGTGTTCATGGCTTTACTAAGAAAGTGTTCTTAGAAACACCAGAAGAAGCTCGTGTAGCACCAAAGGTAGAATTTTAGAGCAAATCTCCAATAATGGAAGGATATGATGTTCATTTTAGTGTGTCTATTTAGACCCCTAAAATAGGAGAGGTGAAAGAGAACAAATTTCAGAGTGAAGTTTGCCCTCTTTCCTCTCCTTTTTTGCGGG
>NZ_BCQX01000003.1 GCF_001552295.1 Globicatella sanguinis NBRC 15551
CTACTTCTGGTCCACTCGCAACTATGCGGGGGTAGGCCGACGAAGCGAAAATTATTCAATTTTCTACTTCTGGCCCACTCCCATACTTAAGGTTTTTCATTTGATAATAGCAACATTGAGTCTTTTAAAACCGGGTTGTGAACGGTTTTCCCAACTACAATAGAATTAGGTTTTTGAAATTCTTTTTCAAAATAATCATAATAGGTTCCTGGGGCTAAAATCCCCACCATGGCTAATAAATCCAAGCCGCTGGCCCCAATCAATTGGTCGGCCAACAACACACAATTCGTCCCTAAAACAAAATACGTTTTATAGCGAGAGCTTTTAAATTTAAAAGTTTCTACTTTATATTTTTGGGTCATTTTACCCAGATAACTGGCTAATTGTGTAGGTGAAGTAGGTTCCCAAGCTTGAGTATTCTTTAAAATATCATTTAAAATCTTTTCAAAATCAACTTCTTGAGCAGCAGTTAATACGACTCGATATTCAAATAATGTTTTATTATCCTGTAAACAATAGTCGATATAATCTTGGTCGTCTAAGCTAAATAATACACCCTCACCAATTGCACCCAATAATCTCTCAGAGTCGATATCATAATTGCCATAGGCATAGACGCGCCCTTTATAACTTAAATCAACATGCCCCATCTGATTAAAACCGTCTTCCCCCACATGAATAAACACTTTCAAAACAGGTTGTCTATCAGTTTCCTTCAATTCTGGGCTATTCCACTCACTCATTGATAATTCTTCTTGAATAAAGTGATTAATCTTATCTAACATTTTTTTAGGTAAAAGGATTGTAAAAATAACCGGTAGCGGAACACGAATTCGCCGTTTTACTCTTGTTTTTGTTCTTTGCGAAAGATAATAGTCCCGAGCATCCATCAAGATTGTCAACCCAATGAAAACTAAATAAAAACCTAATCTAGTTACGACGCCGTCGACTGTCTCACTACTTTCTATCGCAATACTGGCCACTCCCCAAATTAAATTAATCACACTGGCCAAAAGAATACCAACGCGTCCCGATACGCGATCTCGCCTCAATAATAACCAACTAATAAATATCGAAACCCCTATGAAAAGTTGATAATAACCAATAGCTTTTGATAAAAATGCTGGCCAACTTAATCGAAAAAAATAAATCAAAAAGGCAAGCACCCAATCACTCGCACCGGTAATTAATAAAACAAGCCTTTGTTCAAAATTGCGTTCACGCTTAGGCACAACTACTTTGACCAATCGGCCGATTCCGATAACAAGCAACACACTAGAAAATAAAATTGAGATGTTCACCACAAATAATTGCTTTTCGATAATTAAAAAAAGGCCAACAATAATCCATAATAAACCGGATATAAGATAACTATATTTCTCAACTTGTTTCACTTTAATCCCCTCTCTTAAAATTTTCCAAAATTACAAAAAAGACTTTCACCATTGTAAGATGCTTTTTGAATCGACAATACTGCTGTAGTAACTTTTGCCGGTATTTGCTTTTCAGCTTTCTTATCACTTTGATGAAAGTCCTTTTATTCTATATAGATTAAGTTAATGTTTGGTTTGCTAGTCGCTTACGTAAATCATCACGGAACAATTTATACAGCGCTGCTGCTATTGGGACTGCTACAAACATTCCAAAGATATTCGCAATAGCACCCCCAATTGAAATAGCAACCAATACCCACATCGGTGGTAAACCAACCGAACCGCCCACTACACGAGGATAAATCAAATTCGATTCAACCTGTTGTAAGACAATAATGAAAATAACAAAGATAAAGGCTTGTGAAACCGACTGAGTTAAAATTAAAACTATCCCAATGATGGCACCAATAAATGCCCCAACCAAAGGAATCAAAGAGGTACTCCCTATCATAATACTCACTGTTGACGCATATGGTAATCTTAAAACTAACATGCCAACGAAACTCAAACCACCTAATATTACCGCTTCAATTGTTTGACTAACGATAAACCCTCTAAAAGATTGATTAAACACATCGATAGTCGCTTCTATCGTTTGATACCAATCCGGTACATACGCTTTTAATACATTGGTAAATTGAACCGATAGTTTATCTTTACTAATTAACACATAAATAGAGAAAACAATACTCATAAACACATTAATAACTGTCGAGAAAATACCCGTTGCTGATGTTAAGATACCTAACAGTAAATTCCCAATAGAGTTTAGAATTTGTTGCACATACCCGGTAATCGTTGAAGCAATATCAACATTCCCACTCGTATCACCTTGGATTAAACCAATGATTTGCTTAATGATTCCATTATCTTCCATTGATTTAAACATTTGTTGAATCGTTTTTGGATCAATTGAAAGTAATGACTGAACCGCTCGAATTAATTCTGGAATTACAATCCCCAAAATAACGATAATGGCGATCGCAAATGTCAAATAAGCTAAAAAAAGACTTAAATTCCGTTTAATCTTTAAGATTGGTTGAAATGATACAAATCGTGTTATCAAATTTTCATAACCATCCATTAGGATATTGACAATATAAGCAATCATCGCACCCACAAAAAAAGGTTTGGAAGCATCAAATACCGTCATTAATATTTCTTCAGCTGCTCCCCAATAACGATATACAACATAAATAGAAGCTAAAATTAAGCCCCAAACTAAAACTTTTTGTCGATTGATTTTCATAATAACTCCTTCACTTGTCTTCTATTTTATTATAGCTAAAGATGCAAATAGTAAGCAAGTATGTTTCATTTAATTTTACAATCGCCTTAATAAAAAAAGAGTGGGCAAAGGAAAATCCACTTGCCACTCCCAAAAGGCTCTCTATTAACTTACTTAATTTACCGAGGCTGGGCAAAAACTTTTTAAGTTCTGTTCAGACATATCAATTTATTTCAAAGCGCAGTGGCTGAGTGGTCTCAATCTGCTTCTCTAGACTTGTTTGAGACCTACTCAACTGTGCGGGGGTGGGCAGACGCAGCGAAAATCGACTGATTTTCTACTTCTTGCCCACTCCCTTCAAGCTTAATATAAAGCAAGTTGTTGATTATTCAATTTATTTAATCATCAATATAATTCGTGAATAACATCAAACTGTTCTTTCACTGCTTCAATTTGTGCTTTATTACCAATCACCGCTATCGCAGGATTTTGTAATAAGGTTTGATAAGTTGCTCGTAAACGATGAAGTTTATCTACAGTAGTCGCTAATACCTCTTCTTTAATTTGTTTACGCTCCGCTTGATCGACACCAATATGATAATAAACAAATGCCATGTTCCCTTTGTCAGCTGCTGACATCGGTTGATTTAAATCACTCATCGTACCAATCATGTATTTTAATAAATCCATCTCATTAATTTCCAACTGTTCAATGAAACGCGGAATATCATGATAAACATTAAGCGTTTGAGTAATATTAGGATCACGATAACTTGCTAATGTCAACGAACCATTACGTCTTAAATTATACATCGCTCCATAAGCGCCACCTTTTACACGAATATTATTCCATAAATAATCATAACGCAAGGCTTTGCCTAATACATGGTACTCTCCCGATAACTTGAACGCTTCCGGTAAGACCGCTGCTAATCCAACATAATTAACATCTTGAGCTGTCACAAAGGCTTCTTTTTGTTGAATACCAGGTTGATACGTTTGTTTAGCTCCTATGGCTTCAGTTGGAAGGTCAGCAAATGTTGTTTCAATTCTATTAGCTAAATGAACTTTACGTTCTTCATCCCCAATATAAAAGACATTGAGACGTGTTTGGTTGCCAATGCGACGATATAAAGATACTAATTTTTCTACAACTTGATGAGCATTTTCAGATTTAAGTTGTTTCAAAACATCTTTCAAGAAACGGTATTGATCAATACCTCCAATTATTTCCGCTAATTTTGCTGTTGCATTCACTTGACTTAAGGCACGTTGCGAAGCTAAAGCGTGGGCTTGATAATCAATTTTATTCTCAAAACCTGAAATCGCTCGTTGTACAATTTTAATAATTTCTTCAACATCATCAAATTGTGTATGAAGGGTCAATTCATGCATTAACTCAATCAAATGATGATCCATCTCTTCTAAAGCTTTACCACGAACAACAAAATAAGCTTTATTGTCGCCCTCTTGCTCATAAACTTGCACAGCACCACCCACACCACCGGTGTATAAATCAATTTTAGTTAATAATTCTTTACTTGAATAGTGTTTAGTTGGTAATTTACCTAATAAACGTGATAAAAGGTTTAACCAAATAAAATCATCTGCAGTAAAATCTTCAATATTGAACAAGATATCTAAATAATCAATACCAGCGGTAAATTGTGGTGCATGATAGAACTGATTGCCATTAGATAAAGTCGCTACTTCTAAAGGATATTCTTCCGTTTCAGTCGTTAAATCCTCTTTAGCTAGAGCCGGTATCTTCGCTAAATCTTCTGCGGTATCGGGCGTACTTTGACGTTCAATTAAAGCTTGTGTGGTCGCTACTAATTCATTAATTTCAGCTTCAGATAAACTGGCTTTATACCTTTGTAAGGATTCATGTAAAGCTTGTTCTTGTCTATCATTTAATCCTGGATCGGCTTTTAATGAAACGGTCGCACGATGATCATTCTCTAATAAATAAATTTGAACCAGTTCTTCAAAATAACCATTTTCAAATTTTTCACGTAATACACTCAAGTAACGATCAAATTCTAGATTATCCATCGGATTAAAATCATATAACCATGTTTGGAATGCTGTCATCGCATATAAAACACCACGTGGATTACTTTCTGAGATAACTAACTCTTTTTGACGAAATGCGATTTGATTTAAAGCAGCTTCAATTAATTCTTTTTCTACACCTTCGTCTACTACCTTTTGTAAAGCATTCATCACGATGTTTTCAAATTCTTTTAGTTTATCAACAGAGGTATATTTAGCGACAATATTAATCATGCTAAAATAGCCAATTTGATCACGATCAGCACTAATATCCCCAGCAATTCCCGCTTCTAATAAAGCTTTTTTTACAGGCGCTTGATTATTTCCAAATAACACATCCATCACGACATCTAAAGCAAAGCCTTCTAAAATATCTTCCGCTACATTCGAATGCCAAGCAAGAGCTAAATAATCTTTATCAGTCGGATCTTCACCATCAGTAATTGAATACGTTGTTTCAATATTAGCATTTTTGACAAAAGGTACATCAATGGCTAGGTCAACTTGTTCTGCGTCTCTACCTGCTCCTTCGAAATATTCTTCTAACATACTAAACGCTTTGTCATCATCTAAATCCCCATATAAAACCGTCATTGATTGACTTGGATGATAGTATTTTTGATGGAATTCAATAAACTCTTCTTGTGTTAATGAAGGAATGGCACTTGGCAAACCTCCAGACTCGTAAGCGTATAAAGTATTTGGATATAAAGCTTTCACAATTTCAAAGTAAAGACGTTGCTCGGCTGAAGCCGTTGCACCTTTCATTTCATTGTAGACAACCCCTTTATAGATTAAATCATCTTCAGGTTTTTCTAAATGATAATGCCAACCTTCTTGTTGTAATATTTGATTATCGGTATATAATTTCGGTTGAAAAACAGCGTCTAAATAAACACTCATTAAATTTTCAAAATCTTGTTGATTCGTCGAAGCAATAGGATAAATGGTTTTATCTGAGAAGGTCATTGCATTAACAAAGGTGTTCAAAGAACCTTTGATTAATTCTACAAAAGGTTCTTTCGACGGATATTTTTTTGAGCCATTTAAAACAGAATGCTCTAAAATATGCGCAATCCCATTGTCATTATAGGGTGGTGTCTTAAACCCAATAGTAAAAGCACGGTTGGGGTCATCATTTTCAATGCGTAATACTTGGGCTCCGGTTTCTTCATGTTGATACAATTTACCGGTTGATTGTATATCAGTTAATGATCTGGTTTCTATTAATTTAAATGTCATATACTCTTTTCGCTCCTTTTTTACTTACAGTCTATTGTAGCCTTTTCTGAATCTTTAGTAAACTAATTTAACTAGCAAAAAAGGTAGGATATTCAGTATAAAAACTCAATCATCCTACCAGATTTTATTAAAATTAAATTGTTAGGTAAATACGCTTAGTACCAACCATTTGCTTGCCAGAATGCTAATGCTGCTTCCCATGAACCGTAACGATTTAAGACATATTCATCCGCTACACGCTCTTGATTTTCACGTGAAAAATCACCATTTAAGTATGATGCTGTTAATTGGTAACGTCCATAATAAGTTTGAGTTGGGTTCCAAATTTCATATTGTCCACCTGACTCACGCATTGCAATCCATTCTTTGGCATCAGAAATAATTCCACCATATTCGTTGTATTGGCCACCATTTGTTGCAGGTGCAGTTGTTGTTTCTTCGACGACTGCTTCTGTTTCTTCTACAATGGGTGCTGCGGTTGTTTCTTCAACAACTGCTTCGGTTTCTTCCACAACGGGCGCTGCGGTTGTTTCTTCTACTAACGCTTCTGTTTCTTCCACAACGGGCGCTGCGGTTGTTTCTTCTACTAACGCTTCTGTTTCTTCTACAACGGGTGCTGCAGTTGTTTCTTCGACTAATGCTTCTGTTTCTTCTGCGACTGGCGCTGCGGTTGTTTCTTCGACTAACGCTTCTGTTTCTTCTACAACGGGCGCTGCGGTTGTTTCTTCGACTAATGCTTCTGTTGTTTCAACTGCCGGTGTTTCAACCCATTCAGGGGTTTCATCAACATAATAAGTTGGTTCTGTTGCTACGGTTTCTTCCACAACGGGTGCTTCAGTCACTTCAGCTAAAACTTGTGTTTCTTCTACTAAATCATAAGTATAAGCTTGATCTGTTGCATTATCTACATAGGTTACTGTTTGGTTTGTATCATCAAAATATAACACAGATCCCGCTGTGATAAAGTCTGCATCCGCAATTGCATTAAAGTTTGCTAATTGATCAACTGAATGACCTGTTGCTTCAGCAATTGTACTTAAAGTGTCACCCCATTGGATAACATATAAGCCATCTTCATTATTTGCTAATGTTTCTTTTACTTGATTAACTGAACGATGAGTCCAAGTTTGTGCTCCTACTGTATTTAAGTTAAACGCTAAGGTCGATGCTAACATCGTCGCCGCAGCTATTCTTAATGATTTCTTCATATATAAATTCTCCTTTTATAGAAATTGGGCATTAAAATCCCAAAAATCTTATCACAGTATTATTCTACAATAAGATGAGGAGGATATCAGGAAATAAGGCAAACTGTAAGCCATCTTTAACGTTACTGTCTGTTATTGTTATTGAAGTGTAATATAAAACGGCTCATTTTAGCGTTTTGTAATCATTCTGTAACATTAAATCCACTTAAAATTTACAAACTCCTTGAAATATGTCCTTAAAATAGCCTCAATTTTACAAAAGCTATGTTTTTGTTGTCATATTTTTATTCATAAGTTTAAGTAGCGTACACACATATGCTCGATTACATCCTAAATCTTTACTGCGCTTTATTAATATTTGTATTGTCACCTTTCAGATACCTGTTCAAAACGGACATTTTTTTACTTTTTTTCGAAAATTTTGGCGAAAATTACCCGAAAAATTTTTATTTTTTGAAAATCGAAAAAAACCCGTTCAAAACGAACAGGTTAGATTGAGTTTCTAATATCCAAGATTAGTTACTTACGACATTTTTACATCATGAGTGAAATATAAACTTCTATTTTTTTGCTTGTTTAAATTGAGCGACATTCCATGACAACGGTTGGTAACCATTCTTTCAACATCAAATCTAATTGATCCATTGGTACTTATATGGTTCCCTTAGAAGTTTTAAACTTTTTCAAATCTTCTTCAAATTAACCCATCGCTTTTCTTCCTAGATAAATTCCTAAATGACTTTTGAATGCAGCCAAATGATTCAAGTTCTTTCCTTTCTGATATATTGCATTTCATAAGCGACGCGTCCTTCTCAATCTGGCACAGCTTCTAGTATCCTTTCACGATACTGCAATAATTTTTGTCACGCTTCATCCGTTTATTGTTCAAAATATTGTTTAACTTCTGCCATCATCTACTTCACTCATTTTATTTAGAAAACATTTGACAAACTTCGTCCGCAACTTGTTGCCATTGATTTTCTTTATTAATGGTGGCGACACCGTCTCCCTTTTGAAAGCCATAATCCCCAAATTGACTATGATTTCCTCCATCAATGACCACCTTCTGCGTCGTAGCTGGTAGACGTATATCGGCATTATCATAATTTTCTCGATTAATCACCTGATCCTGATTGCCTACGATGGACAAGACCTTCATGATGCTATTAGATAAGTCTGTCCCTTCTGCAGGATAACTCGCTAATAAGACTAAGCCTTCAATATTAGAGTTAGACAATGCCGCTTGACTCGCGACGACACCACCCAAAGAGTGTCCCATTAAGATAACATTTTGTAATTGTTCGCGTTCTATGATGTTTTGTGGCTGATTGATACCAAATATAGGTAAATCAAACTAACTATCCATTATATAAATATCAAACCCTTTTTCCGCGATTGAAGCTGCTAATGGTAAATAAGCTTTTGCATCAACTAAAGCTCCTTGATACATGATTATGGTGGCTTGTTCATTGGGAACATCCACAAACCAACCATATTCATCCTGTGTCATATTATTTTTGACAACTACATCTTCAGCAGTATATCTTAAATTGTAATACCCCAAAATAAGGGTAAGTATTAATCCCACAAAGATAATACCCAGAATTTTTAAAAATTTTTTCATCGTTTCAACCTACTTTTATTTAATTTCTATCATTATAACACTCATAGCGTTTTAACCTATAGAATTTGCGATTAAGCACTATCTAGCCACAAGACAGATATTTTTTTCATCGCAAAATAAATAGTAGTAATCATTTAATACTCAACAATATTTCGAATCAATTCAAATTCATCTAACAGAGGCTGTATGTTTGCATAACACTCTGTTCAATCGCTTTTTAATTCACTTCATATCTCAATCTAATTTGATGATTTCTGCATACGGCCATACTTAGTATCTGACAATTCAATCGCCTGACGATAGTAATCTAATAATAGATGACTTGCTTTAAGCCAAGTCTTTTCTTCAGCCACTCTTAATGCCGTTACTTTGATTCTTCTAACTCGTAATGGTAAATCTAATACATTTATTTTTTCAAGAAGGCTTTGAATATTTCCAGGTTCATAAACCAAACCTGAAATATTATCTTCTATTTGCTCTAAAGTTGGCCCGCTACTAGCTGCGATGACTGGTAAGCCACTAGCCATCGCTTCTGAGATAACTAAACCAAATGTTTCCGAAGTAGATGGGAATATAAAGGCATCTCCCGTTGCAAAATATGTGGCCAGTTCTTCACCTTGTTTAAAACCGTTAAATGTCGTCTTAGTCCCTGTAAATAGTTTTTCTAAATTTTCTCGTTCAGGACCATCACCCACAATAGATAAACAAACATCTTCTCGATAATTAAAAATTTCTCTTAATTGATGGAGACTTTTTTCTGCTGCTAAACGACCGACATAGACCAATAATTTTTGGTTTTCCAAACCAAAAGTTAACTTTTGATATAATGCTTCATCAAAATATTTTGGACTACGCATTGAAAGGTCCACACCACTCGGCATCGTGCCATCAACGGGAATACCTTGCTCTCGTAATTCGACTTGTAGTGATGTTGAGACGGTCAAATTCATATCAGAGCCAGTATGCCACAATTTAATATATTCCCATACAGCAGGCTTTAATAATGGTAAATTATAATGATCTAGGTACTGAGGAATGTGCGTATGGTAAGAAGTCAGCAGTGGAATCTGTAATTTTTTAGCATAATAAACCGCAGATGTTACCATCAAAAATGGATTCACCGCATGAACGATGTCCGGATTAAACTGTAAAAGAACTTCTCGTATTTTTCTAGAAGGTAGCGCCCACGGTCTAGATGGGTAAAAAGGTACCGTCACACTTTCTATTTTAGTGATGGGGATTCCATCATAATAATCTACTCCCAAATCTGGGGATACAATTAATATTTCATGGCCTAATTGTTTCATTATCCGAACCATTTGTCCCAATCGGGTACAAATCCCATCAGTTGCTGGAAAAAAAGTCTCAGTGACTAAAGCAATACGCATACTTCACACTCCTTGAATACTTTGATCGATACTTTCAGTTTACATTCCCTCTATTTAAACTAAGAAAAAAAGCCGTAAAATTTAAGTAAAGATAGTATTTTTTTCCATAATATTTTTGGAATTCCCATTAACTTTACATGATTTTATTATTGGAAAGTAAATTGTACGCCAATATCAGTGAGATGAGCTAGAAGTTGAAAATTGGAAGTTTGCTGTTCTGCCTACCTCCAACTTGACCGACATCGTCTGTAGGAATACTACCGCCTTATGCCCAAATGTTCTTTGTCTAAAAAAAACACCATTAGTACTCAAAATACATCTGAGTCACTAATAGCGTTGATTACTATATTAAATATTTTACTTCATCCATTGACGATAAT
The DNA here is from genome assembly GCF_001552295.1 of Globicatella sanguinis NBRC 15551. Lineage (GTDB taxonomy): Bacteria > Bacillota > Bacilli > Lactobacillales > Aerococcaceae > Globicatella > Globicatella sanguinis. The sequence goes on from NZ_BCQX01000003.1 coordinate 10,559, forward strand.
CATTGTCTTCCATCGCTTCAACGGTTCCTAATAAATAACCATTCCCAACTTGAGAGAAGAAGTCATGATTACTGGTTCCTGTAGAAATACCATTCATTACAATTGGATCCACATCTTCTGCTGTATCAGGGAATAATGGATCAAACCCTAAATTCTGTAACGCTTTGTTCGCATTATATCGCACAAAAGTTTTAACTTTTTCTGTCCATCCAATCGCATCATAAATCATTTGAGTGAATTTCACTTCGTTTTGATATAAATCGTAAGTTAATTGATAAACCCATGCTTTTAATTCTTCTTGTTCTGCTTCGGATAATTTATCAAATCCTAATTGGAATTTATAGCCGATATAAGTCCCATGAACTGATTCATCACGAATAATTAATTTAATGATTTCCGCTACGTTTGCTAACTTATTGTTACCTAAATAATACAATGGTGCAAAAAATCCTGAATAGAATAAAAATGATTCTAATAATACACTGGCTGCTTTCGCTTGTAAATCCGTTCCATTTTTATATGCATCATTAATTTTAGAAGCTTTATATTGTAAAACTTCATTGGAATTTGTCCAATTAAAAATCGATTCAATTTCAGCTTTAGTATTCAATGTACTAAAGATTGAAGAATAACTTTTTGCGTGGACACTTTCCATAAACTGAATATTATTTAAGACTGCTTCCTCATGTTGAGTACGAATTGATTGACGTAGTCGCTCAATTGCATCTTCTGATTGTAAAGTATCAAGTAAAGTTAGTCCGCCAAAAACTTTGCCTATCATATCTTTTTCAGCAGCAGATAGTGTCCGCCAATCGTCTAAATCATTAGACAATGGGATCCGTGTGTCTAACCAGAATTGTTCGGTTAACTTTTCCCATGTTAATTTATCTACCATATCTTCAATCTGATTCCAGTTGATTGCGATATAGTTATTATTTTCTAATGTCATAATGTCCTCCTTAATGCTTTATCAAAAATACCGTTCAATTTAATTAAGCTTACTAACTGTCAGAGTATTTCTACTGCAACAGTTAGTATTCCTTAAAAGATTAAATTGAACATGACTCACATGCATTACTTCCTAACTCTTCGCCATCATCTGTAAAGGTACGGATATAGTAAATGGATTTAATGCCTTTATTCCATGCATAGTGACGTAATATATTCAAGTCACGCGTAGTCATTTTATTCGTTCGACCATTTTTCCATTCATACAATCCTTCTGGAATCTCACTTCGCATAAATAAAGTCAATGACATTCCTTGGTCAATATGTTTTTGTGCTGCGGCATAGACATCAATGACTTTACGCATATCAATATCGTAAGCCGATTTGTAATATGGTAGCGTGTCGTTTGATAATTGTGGAGCTGGATAATAGGTTTTACCCGTTTTCTTCTCTTGTCGCTCTTCGATTAAACGAGTGATAGGATGGAGTGATGCACTCGTCTCATTGACATAACTGATAGAGCCAGTTGGAGCAATCGCCATTCTATTTTGATGGTATAAACCAGTATCTTGAACCTTCGCTTTTAATTGAGCCCAATCTTCAGCCGTCGGCATTGGTACATGTTTCATAATTTGAGCTACTTTTTCATTTTCAATCGTAAATGGATTTTCGATATAACGATCGAAATATTCGCCAGTAGCATATTGAGATTTTTCAAAGTTATAGAATACTTCGCCACGCTCAGTCGCAATTTTATTACTTGCAACTAAGGTAAAGTAGTTCAAAGCATAAAAATACGCTTCGGTTAATTCAATCGATTCTGGAGAACCATAATGCATTTGATTTAAGGCAAATAATGTATGTAATCCCATACCACCTAAACCAATCGTATGAGCCTTATCATTTCCATTTTTTATCGTCGGAACCGCTTCAATACTTGAATTATCCGTCACAAATGTTAAAGCACGCACTGCCGCATCGACTGATTTTTCAAAATCAGGAGAATTTACCATGTTTGGAATATTGGTTGAACCAAGATTACAACTAATATCTGTTCCTAAAATTTCGTACTCTTGCTTATCATTGATAAGAGAAGGTTGTTGGACTTGTAAAATTTCAGAACATAAGTTACTCATCGTAATCATCCCATCAATGGGGTTACTACGGTTGGCGGTATCAATATTAATAATATATGGATAACCTGATTCTTGTTGTAATTTACTAATCTCATTTTCTAATTCACGAGCTGAAATTTTCGATTTACGAATTTCAGGATTATTAACGATATTGTCGTATTCCTCCGTGATGTCAACATATGAGAATGGTTTACCATAAATACGTTCAATATCGTAAGGGCTGAATAAATACATCGGATCATCATTCGCTGCTAATTCATAAAATTTATCCGGCACGACTAAACCTAATGATAAGGTCTTAACACGAATTTTTTCATCCGCATTTTCTTTTTTAGTTGATAAGAATGATACGATATCCGGATGGAAAACATTTAAATAGACGGCCCCTGCACCATTACGTTGCCCTAATTGATTAGAATAGCTAAAGCTATCTTCTAATAATTTCATGACTGGTACAACCCCACTAGAAGCATTTTCAATTTTCTTAATTGGGTCCCCTGCTGCACGTAAATTCGATAAGTTAACACCAACCCCACCGCCAATACGTGACAGTTGTAAAGCTGAGTTAATCCCACGACCAATACTATTCATATCGTCACTCAATTGGATTAAGAAGCATGAAACTAATTCTCCACGACGTTTACGTCCAGCGTTTAAGAATGTTGGCGTTGCTGGCTGATAACGTTGAGCAATCATTTCATCACGTAAAGTTTTAGCTAATTCTTCATCGCCATCTGCTAAATATAATGATGCAAAAACAATACGGTCTTCATAACGCTCTAAATAACGCTGCCCATCATTTGTTTTTAAGGCATACTGTGTATAAAATTTAAACGCAGACATGAACGATTTGAAGCGGAATTTCATCGCATAAGTATCTTTCATCATTTGCTTAACAAACTCACGCGAATACTTTTCTAAAAATTCACTTTCAAGATATTCATTATCTACTAAATACTCTAACTTTTCATCTAAAGTATAGAAAAAGACGGTATTAGGATTAACGTGTTCTAAGAAATAAGCACGAACCGCTTCTCTATCTTTATGCAATGGAATTTGATTATTAACCGGACGATTCAACTCATTATTTAATTTAAAATAAGTTATTTCTTTCGGCTTAGTCGCTAATACTGGTTTTTCCAAGTTTCTCCACCTCATCTTTTAATTTTTGAACATCACTTGGACGTCCTTGAAACTCAAATAACAATAATATCGGAACATTAAAATCATGACTGAGATCTTTCGCTGTAAAACAATAAAGTGAATTAAAGTTTAAATTACCGCTACCTGCCACGCCTTGAAGATAAGACTGATTATTTCCAGTCTCAACGAATTCCCATAATATATCTGTCACTTCTTTTTCATAAGTGGGTGCGACAATAATATAAGGCTCGTCTACTTCGACTATGGGCATATCAGGAGTCAATTCGATACTTGGCCAGTCTAATTTTTTTACAAATTTTCTAGTCTGTCCCGTTAATGACATATACACCACAAGCACCTTTGATTCCTCCTTTTGTACTTAATCATGATAACACCTAGTCTAGTAAAAGTAAACATAAGATTACTATATTTAGTATTAAAAAGAATTATCTAACACTATATGTTGTGTTTCCAGCCGATTTCTTGATAGTAAATGCCTTGGTCTAAATTATCAATAACAACGCGATTGTAATCGATAATTTGGTCAGTAAAATCCTCTTTTGCTAACCACAACATCTGGCTATTTTTATGCGGCTCCATAATTTGCACTTGTGTACTTTCTTGATCATTTACTTGGACCAAAAAATAAAAATCGTAATAAACTTGACCATCCGTATTTCGATGATTGATCGACTTAAATTCTAGACGTTTTAATTCGATATTTAATCCTGTCTCTTCCATCAGTTCTCTTTTTGCTGCCTCTTTGGCTGTTTCACCCGCCTCTACATGACCTGATGCGCCTAAATCCAGCATGCCATCTTGATAGCCGGTATTTTGACGTCGTTGAAATAAAAACTTACCATCTGGTCGTTGGATTAATAAAAAAACTGCACTTTTAGTTAAATAACGTTCTTTCATATTTTGTTTTACTCCTTCCAACTCAACAAACTTCTCTACTATCATACTCCAAAACTAACTTTTATGCTTATTTTAAACTTTTTAAGCATAACACTTGCAAATTTCAGGTTACAAGCGTAAACTAAAAACATAGGTTACAAATGTAAACAAGGGGGGTGGAATAATGGAACATACAACTATTACATCAGCTGAGTGGGAAATAATGCGTGTCGTCTGGTCAAAAGGCGCCTTAACTAGTCGTGAAATTATTGAGACTTTAACAAATATTTTGGATTGGAAAGAAGGGACGATAAAATCTTTGCTGAATCGCCTCGTTCAAAAAGGCTTCCTTAAACAAGATTCATCGGTTAAACCCATGCTTTATCAAGCAACTATAAGTGCTAAAGAAGCCCTACAAGCTGACTTAAACGAGATTATGGCTCGAAGTTGCACCAAAGATCGTGGACTTCATATTGAACAGCTCATTCAGCACGAAACATTATCTCAAGAACAATGTCAATTACTCATCCAATTGATTGAAGAAAAAATGAAAAATGCACCTGAAATCATAAACTGTCAATGTCCTCCGGGACAATGTACTTGCCAACATCACACAGCGGAAATTTAATAAAAGAAAGAGGAATGTATTATGAAAAAAGAATTTGCTATCGAAGGAATGGGTTGCCAACATTGCGTTCATTCAATTGAAAAAGCTTTAACGGAATTAGAAGGGGTTCATCATGTAGAGGTATCACTTGAAAAGAACAATGCAATCATTGAATACGATGAAACTTTACTAACTGAAAAAGATTTACAAGCGACTGTTGACGAAGCCGGATATGATTTAATTGTCTAAGTCCTAAAGCAATTAAATCAGAAGGAGGAAGACATGAAAGCTACTTATAATGTAAATGGAATGACTTGTGCGGCTTGTGCTAGTAAAATTGAAAGAAAACTTAATAAGTTGGATGGTGTGCATGAAGCCGTTGTCAATCTAGTGACCGAAAAAGCATCTGTTGACTTTGACGAACAAAAAATTGATTTTGACACCATGCAAAAGAGCATCTCTGACTTAGGTTATGAGCTCTACCAAAACACCACTGGTACAGTCCCTAACCATTCAAACGTTCAAAACTATCAGATTAGTGGGATGACTTGCGCGGCTTGTGCTAGTAAGATTGAAAGAAAAATTAATCAATTAGATGAAGTACAAGAAGCCAGCGTTAATTTAACTACTGAACAAATGACTATCATTTGGAAGAATCAGATTAACGAATCCTTAATCAAAACTACGGTAAATAATCTTGGCTACTCTGCCGAACCTATTTTATCCGCAGAAGACCAATATTTAGAAAATCTAACCAAAAAAGAAGCCGAAATGAAACAGAAGAAACGCCTGCTAATTCAAATGTCGCTATTTACCCTGCCGCTCTTTTATTTGACAATGGCGCCGATGGTGGGATTGCCTATTCCTGCTTTTTTAGACGCGCACCAGCATCCTAATGCCAATGTTATCACTCAATTGTTGTTAACTACACCGGTTTTATGGTTAGGTCGTCACATCCTTATTCGCGGTTTCAAAGCATTATGGCATTTAGCTCCTAATATGGATTCTTTAATTGCAGTCGGAACGAGTGCAGCTTTTATCCAAGGAGTTGTCATGACTTTTCTTATACTAACCAACCGCCTTCATAGCGAAGGTCATTTAGAACTTTACTTCGAATCGGCCGCGGTGATCTTAACGTTAATGACACTTGGAAAGTATCTTGAAGACATTGCCAAAGGCAAAACGAGTGCTGCCGTCAAAAACTTAATGGATTTAGCGCCAGAAGAAGCTCGTCGTGTAAAATCAGATGGACAAATCGAAACCATCCCGCTTTCGATGGTCAACATCGGTGATCACTTACTCGTGCGTCCAGGTGAAAGTTTAGGAGTGGACGGTCACATTATTAAAGGCGAATCAGCAGTTGATGAATCGATGATTACAGGTGAAAGTATCCCCATCAATAAAAAAGTTGGGGACACTGTAACGGGTGGAAGCATCAACAAAAATGGTTCCTTCACCTATGAAGTTACTAAAATCGGACAAGATACCTTAATTTCACAAATCGTGCGGCTCGTACAAGAAGCTCAAGGTTCAAAAGCAGAAATTGCTCGCTTAGCCGATACCATCTCGCTTTATTTTGTACCTACCGTCATCTTAATCGCCATCTTAAGCGGCTTAACTTGGTATTTCGTTCTAGGTTCAAGTCTTGATTTTGCCCTTAAAATTTTTATTAGTGTCCTTATTATTGCTTGTCCCTGTGCATTAGGTTTAGCTACACCAACTGCCATTATGGTAGGAACAGGAAAAGCGGCTCAAAATGGTATTTTATTTAAAAACGGTTCGGCTCTAGAATCATTGCACAAAGCAGACGCCATTTTATTAGATAAAACCGGAACTATTACGGAAGGAATCCCAACCGTAACCGACATCGTAACCACAGATTCTATTAATGCAGAGCAATTTGTTCAGCTGGTTTCAGCTGTTGAAGCCAGTTCTGAACATCCATTAGGTGAAGCGATTGTTCGTTATGCTAAAGATCATAACCTTCACACTCATTTAGAAGTTTCTGACTTCAATAGCTTCACTGGACAAGGTGTCGAAGCCACCGTTGATGAGCAAGTGGTATTAATTGGCAATCAAAGTTTATTTGAAGGCAAGGTCGAAATCCCTCAAGAAGCTTTACAACAAGCCCAAAAGATGGCTTCACAAGGTCGCACTCCAATGTATGTCGCTATCGATCAGCAATACGCGGGGATTATCGCTGTCGCGGACCCAATTAAAAAGCATAGTCAACAAGCGATTAAACAATTACAAGACATGAAACTACAAGTCTATATGGTAACCGGGGATAACCACCATACGGCTAATGCGATTGCGCAACAAGTCGGAATTAAACAAGTGTTTAGCGAAGTGCTTCCCGAAGATAAAAGTAATGTGGTGAAGAAAATTCAAGCGAAAAATCATAAAGTCATTATGGTAGGTGATGGAATCAATGATGCGCCTGCTTTAGCCATTGCTGATATCGGGATAGCGATTGGTTCAGGAACGGATATCGCTATTGAATCAGCCGACACTATCTTAATGAACAATGAATTAAGTGACGTGATTACCGCTATTGATTTAAGTCACAAAACCCTCCGTAATATTAAACAAAATCTTTTCTGGGCTTTCGCTTACAATGTCATTGGCATCCCGATCGCAATGGGAATTATTTTTGGACTCTTTAATGGTCCTTTACTCAACCCAATGGTCGCAGCTTTAGCAATGAGTTTTAGTTCGATTACTGTCCTATTGAATGCTTTGCGTTTACGCTTTTATCAGCCTGATAAATAAAAACGACAACACTTACAAGACTGGGCCAGCCGTAGAAGATGAGAGTTTTTCGCTTCGTCTGCTACACCAAGTCACATTGAAGAGGACCAGCATCATTCAATCATAAAATAAAAATAGGAATCTGCATTTAAGACGTATTGAACACACTTAATTCTGCAGATTCCTTTTATTATGTTTTAAATTATTCTACCCATCGTTTATAAAATCGAGTGTAATAATCATCCCAAAGTTGTGCAACATTCTCTTCAGAATAATCGGTGGCGATTTTATTTGATGCTGCTTTCGCTTTAGCCATTGTTTCAGGATTGGTCATCAATTCTTTAATATAGTCAACAAATGCTTCATTATTATTCGCTCTTAAATAATCAGTAAAGTAAATTTTTTCATACAAATCTAAATCTCTCACTAAAATCGGCAATCCGCTATTGACTGCTTCTAAAATTGAGACAGGAAACAGTTCATTATAAGATGTCGTTAGTAAAAGATCACACGCATTGTATAACTCATTCATTTGCTCACGGTCTACAATCCCGACAAATTTTACATTGGAAGGCGGATTTTTAATAACAGCCGTTAATTGATCATAGCCGTCGGTAATCTTTCCAAAACTAAACCCACCTGCCCAAATAAACTGCACTTCTGGTAACTGTTTAGCTATTTCAATAAAGTCAAGTACTCCTTTACGGGTTTGTACTTGCCCTACACTTATGACTGTAAATTTATCTAATGATAAATTGTGTTTTTTAAAGAGCTCACTCGGTTCATTAATCTCTTTTGGATAGAAATCTTTCGTCGCTACTACATTGGGGATATATGTTATTCGGTCTTTATCGATACCATAGTGCTTTAAAGGTTCGATAAAAATAGGATTCACCACGATTAACTCTTCTGCAGCTTTGTAAAAATGAATGAAGTAGTGATAAAAAAAAGATTGAACAATTTTAGGCAATTTGATGCTACCTTCTACTGTTTCAGGTAAAAAATGGACATGCATGCATGATGGCTTTTTCGATATTTTCATTTGCCAAAAACATTTGGGATGAATCGTATGAATATGATTAAAATCAGCCTCTTTCGCATTATTATAAGTTAGCTTTATTTTATCGGATAATTTTAATTCAATTAGTTTGATTAACTCAAAGTAGGCACTTCCGACACCTTGCCCTTTGACTTCCTCTCCTTTAGAGATCATGTTTATTATCAATCTATACGACTCCTTTGCTTGAGTTCTCTTTACTAAATTTAATTATACAAAATTTTTCCCGTTTTGTAGAGTTAGTTAATATTAAATTATGATTAAACTTTAAAAAACGAATAGGAGTGCGCAGGAAGTAGAAAATCGATTGATTTCCGCTTCGTCTGCCCACCCCAAAGTTTATTAGGTCATAAATGAGTCATTAAACGCAGTTTGAGTTAACTCTTATTATTTTGGTTTTTATTAAAAATGAGTCATATTATAACTAACAGGTAGACAAAGATTGACTTTGAACAGAGAAAGTCTATATCTCAAACACCAAAATTATTTAATGTCTATTTTCGCTTATTCTTAATAAGAATAAACCCTCCTCCGGCTAATATGAGTGCTACGATAACGATCCATAAAGAGTCTTGTTCACCCGTTTGTGGTAATAAACCTTTTTGAACTTGTTTTGTTTTACTCACTTGTAATGCTTGAGTAGTGGTTGGTTCTGATGTTGTTGACATTTCATGCGTTGTTTCGGTGGTGTCGCTCTGAACGGTCGTGGTATCCGTTTGATGACTTTGGTAATTTTCCAATAGTGTTTTTTCAATTGCTTCATAAGTCGTAACATTGGCTGCTGCTTCCCAATTTAATAACATCATCAGTAAAGGATCAATATGTTTTAATTGGGCGAGTGTCAGAGAAGTCTTAGTAGTTAAATTATTCATAGTACTCTCGAGCAATGGATCAAATAATTTAGGATAATTTTTATACGCTTGTTTAAACGGGTATGTGACATCATTACCTTGTAAATAAGCTTCTCGACTCCATTGAAGGAAGTCTTCATCTGGTATTTGACTTGCAATAGCTTGTGTCATTGGTGTATGGGCAATCGCAAATTCACGTAATGTGTTAGCCACATCATAAATTTGTTGGGTAGTGAATCTTTCGGGATAATACGTCACAAACGCTCTTCTGAACACTTTTAGATTATTATCATCGGTAGCAGTGAGTGGCAATCCTGTAATTTCACTAATCTTGCTTAATTCTTGTGACGTAATACTTGATAGTTGTTCGGCTGTAATATCCGTTCTTTCCAGTAGCTTTTGTCTAAACTGTCCTTCTTCGGTTTCTTCGGAAACTGAGGTGGTTTCTAATGTTAAGGTTGTTTCGTTTGTAGTTGTTTCTTCCGCTACCTTTTCTTCGACGGTTGTTTCATCCACTACACTTTCTTCAGATGTTTCGACGGACGTCGTATCGCTAATAGTCTCTTCAACGGTTGTGTCTTCTGTCTCTTCCGTTATACTTTCTTGACTCATTTCGACAGTGGTTGGTTCCGTTACCGTTTCTTCTGTTGCTTCAACTGAAGAATTTTTCACGGTGGTCGTTTCAAATAATTCGTCGGATAAGGTCGGTTCTGGTTCTTCCATGGTTGTTTCCACTGTTGTATCGACTTCGGTCACTGTGGTTGTTGATTCAGTTTCTGTTGTTTCAGCTTCGGTCACTGCGACTGTTGTATCCGGTGCAACAGTGGTTGTTTCTACCAAGGCGCTTTCAGCTGCTTTAACTGCAGCTCGTTCACCCTCTGATAATTTTCCATAATTAAGATCCACATTTGCTAAAACCTCTTGTATGGCTTTTGTCGCATCATCTGGATGGGCTTGTTTCGCACTATCATACTCAGAAATTAATACTTTTGGATCAACATTTTTTAACTCTTCTGCCGACTTTCCAGTCGTACTGATGATTTCCGCTAATATACTCTTAAATTTTGCTATTTCTGCAGAATCCGAAATCAATCCTAATTGCGAATAATGACTTGCAATGGAATGATAAATATCTTGCCATGGAGTTGCATTAGACGCCGATTCATAAAATTTTAAAAGATCTTCATTATCTACTTTTGCTAACTGTGTCTCTACAATGGGCTCTTGTGTTAAGAGGTTTGTTTTTATCTTAGCTAATATGGCTAATTTATCCTCTTGTGCGAATACACTATACCCATTTTCGGTATGACCAATGACATTTACAAAACTAGGAAAAAAACTTCCAAAAACCATTGTACTTAATGATACTATTACCATTTTTTTCAGTTTCATTTAAAATCCCTCCTCTTAGTATTTTCAGTATAAAAAATATTTGTGAAGTTTCTGAGAAAAATTCAAGCTAAATTGTATAAAGTTTTAGTTTCTTTTACTCGCTTTATGAATAATTTATGGTATGATATCTTTGGATGTTTTGGGTTTGCTCAAAACACATGAACCATAAAGGAGGAAATATCTGAATGATCAATGTTTCTAATGTCAGCTTACAATTTCCAGATCGTAAATTGTTTGATGAAGTAAACATTACATTTAACCCTGGCAACTGCTATGGTGTTATCGGTGCAAATGGTGCTGGAAAATCAACATTTTTAAAAATTTTATCTGGTGAGGTTACACCGACGACAGGTTCTGTTACGATGGATCCTAATGAGCGTTTAGCGGTATTAAGCCAAAACCACTATGGTTTCGAAGAATATAATGTCATTGAAACAGTCATGATGGGACACAAAGAGCTCTATGATGTAATGAAAGAAAAAGATGCTATCTATATGAAAGAAGATTTTTCTGATGAAGATGGTATTAGAGCGGGTGAACTAGAAGGTTTATTTGCTGAAATGGGTGGTTGGGAAGCTGAATCAGAAGCGAGCAATATGCTACAAGGTCTTGGTATCCCCACTGAAATGCATTACTCAAAAATGAGTGAATTAATTGAAGCAGATAAAATTAAAGTCTTACTAGCTCAAGCTTTATTCGGCAAACCTGATAATTTACTTTTAGACGAGCCGACCAACGGTTTAGATGCTCAGGCCATTGATTGGTTAAGTGATTTTATCCTTGACTTCCCGAATACCGTGATTGTCGTTTCTCACGACCGCCACTTCTTAAATACTGTGTGTACACATATGGCCGATGTGGACTTTGGTAAAATTAAAATTTATGTGGGTAACTATGATTTCTGGTTACAATCAAGTCAATTAGCTGCAAAAATGGCTGCTGACCAAAACGCGAAAAAAGAAGAACAAATCAAAGAATTACAAGCATTTATTGCGCGCTTCTCTGCGAACGCCTCTAAATCAAAACAAGCCACATCGCGTAAAAAATTATTAGATAAAATTACCTTAGATGATATTCAACCTTCTTCACGCCGCTATCCTTTTGTTGGATTTACCCCTGAACGTGAAATTGGTAATGATTTACTACGTGTCGAAGGATTATCAAAAACAATTGATGGTGAGAAAGTACTAGATAACGTTACTTTTACACTTCAACGTGATGATAAAGTAGCCTTTGTAAGTCGTAATGATAATGCTGTCACTGCATTCTTTAATATTCTTATAGGGGTTGATGAACCCGATTCCGGTACATTTGAATGGGGTGTCACCACTTCTCAAACATATTTACCTCGTAATTCTGGAGATGAATTTGACGGAGTAAATCTAAATATTGTAGACTGGTTAAGACAGTATGCTGCTAAAGAAGAACAAGATAATACCTTCTTACGTAGCTTCTTAGGCCGTATGCTTTTCTCAGGTGAAGACGTAATGAAACCTGTTAATGTGCTTTCTGGTGGTGAGAAAGTTCGTTGTCTATTATCGAAAATGATGTTATCTAAAGCCAATGTTTTAGTTATGGATCAACCGACGAACCACTTAGACTTAGAGTCTATTACTGCATTAAACGAAGGTTTAATTAAATTTAAGGGCGCAATTTTAATTGCTTCTCATGACTATGAAGTATTAAATACGACTTGTAACCGAGTAATTGAATTAACACCAACTGGCGCCTTTGACCGTATTAATACAAAATACGAAGAATACGTTGAAGATAAAGATTTACAACAACGTGTCGCAGCAATGTACCCAACAAAATAATCGTAAGATTAAATTAAAAGGAGTTATTTAGATAAAATGGAAGTTTTTGACTACGAAGATATTCAGTTAATCCCTAATAGATGTATTGTAAGTAGCCGTTCAGAATGTGATACCTCCATAAAATTTGGACCGCGCACATTCAAAATCCCTGTAGTTCCTGCTAATATGCAAACCGTAATCAATGAAGAATTAGCGATTTGGTTTGCTGAAAATGATTATTTCTACATCATGCACCGTTTTGATGAAGAAGGTCGTAAACCTTTTATCAAAATGATGCAAGATAAGGGCTTATTTGCTTCTATCAGTGTTGGTATTAAACCATATGAGTATGATTTCGTACGCGAATTAGTTGCTGAAAACTTAATTCCAGAATATACTACTATCGACGTTGCTCATGGGCATTCTGACGATGTCATTAAAATGATTCAATTCATCAAAAAAGAAATGCCTGATACATTCTTAATTGCAGGTAATGTCGCAACGCCAGAAGGTGTTCGTGAATTAGAATTAGCAGGTGCCGATGCTACTAAAGTTGGTGTAGGTCCTGGACGCGTATGTATTACTAAATTAAAAACAGGATTTGGAACTGGTGGTTGGCAATTAGCAGCAATTCGTTTATGTGCTAAAGCAGCGCGCAAACCTATTATTGCTGATGGCGGCATTCGTCATAATGGTGATATTGCTAAATCAGTACGTTTCGGTGCAAGCATGGTGATGATTGGATCGTTATTAGCCGCTCACGAAGAAAGTCCTGGTTTAACTCGTAAAATCGATGGTAAAATCTTTAAGGAATATTTCGGAAGTGCTTCTGAATTCCAAAAAGGTGAACGTAAAAACGTGGAAGGAAAAATTGAATTAATCCCAACGCGGGGACACTTATCTGACACCTTAATTGAAATGCAACAAGACTTACAATCTTCTATCTCTTACGCTGGGGGTAAAGATTTAGATTCTATCCGTAAAGTGGATTATGTAATTGTTCGTAATACCGTATATAACGGAGATAGATAAGCTAATAACAGGTGGGCGAGTAGTAAATTATTTGGTTTGCTACTCGCCCGCTTTTTACTATCTCCATTATTATGCTTATGACTTTCAATTTATTTTCTTCTTTATTGTAACGTTTATATGTTAATTACATTCAAATGTTGGAGATAACTTTCCTGATTCTTTTTTATTTTTTACAAATTAAAAAGAAGTCAAGTAAAACCTAAATATTTCTACATGACTTCATTTTGTTCTTAACAACAGTGGACATTAACTTGTTATACTCAGCAAATCCCATGTTCCTTAATTAAAAGCAGAATGTTTGAGACCACTTAACTGTGCCGAGCACAGACAAAGCGAAAATCATCTAATCTTCAACTTCTTGTCCGCTCCAATCAATTTAATGAATAGGAACTCGCTTATCAATTTGTCCTTTCTTTTAATTTCTCAATTTATCAAAACTATTTTAAAAACTTTTTTTGGTCAAAAGTATAAATGTTCCTAATATTAATAGGATATAGCCCAATAATATCAGATAAACTGGTTTTCTCGATCCGGTATTAGGTAACATACTAGAATAGATTAGATTATTGGTTGATGTATTCGGTTTTAGATTTGAATCTACAATACTTTCTGAATTAGAGTCATTTTCTGATGACTCTTGCTCTTTTTCAATATTCCCTTCATCAGTGGTCGTTTCACTTTCATTTGAGCTTTCATCGCCTGAATTTTCTTCATCTGTGCTTTCTTCACTTGGGTTTTCTTCACTTGGGTTTTCTTCATTCTCTTCTTCAACAGGATTCGGAGCAATATCGCCTGTTTTCTTTAATAACCAATTATCAGTCGTTCCCCACGCTTCAGCATCAGCAGTCACGTGTAAACCAAAAATTAGTTCAGTAGACTCTTTAAGTGTAAAATCAATATTAGCTTCTTGCCAATTCGCATAGCCTTTTAAATTAATCGTTGAAGTTAACAACGTACCATCTGGATATTTAATGAATGCATAAATATTTTCACTCTGCCCCGTTTGATCTCCTTGCATCAATAAATTAAATTGATACGTTCCCGGTGCTAAAAATACTTTTTGTTCAACATCAAAATCAATCGCTTGCTCAGACCAAAAGTGAAGAGCATATTCGCCATCTTTTGGCGTATCATTTAAACGAGAAACATATCCTTCACTAATTGTATAACTACTAAGATTTTCTTCCTCAAAGCTAGGGTTATCTAATAAACTCTCAAATTGTTCTTTTGGTTCTTCAATTATTTCTCTTTCTGGCACCTCACCATAGCCATTGTTTACTAATTCAAAGACTTTTATAGAAGGTAATGCTTTACCATTAAAGTCAAATAGCGCTTGGTTATCCCAAGCAGAACCACCGTACGTTGATTCTGTTACATTCGAATCATATTCTATCGCATGAGAAGAAGCCCATCCTGACCCATATTTTTCCCAAATAGGAAGATTCTGTTCCCAATTTGGTTTGCCTACGGGTACCCATGCTGGTTCCCAATAAAAAATACCTAACGCACCGGCTTTGTTCGCTGCATCAATAACATCACGAATATTATTAGTTTGTCCCTGAACCGTTGCTTCATAGCCTCCCAAATCTGTATCTGATGTCGATCCGATGACATTCCCATGTCCATCACCATCTTCAAGAGTATAAGCATAACTCGTTTCTGCAATTAATGTTTTCTTATTATAATCTTGACTAATTTGTTGTAAAACATGCGTTAAATTTTCTAATTTTCCGTGCCAATATGAATAATAACTTGTCGCAAATACATCATAATCAATAGCATAGTCAGACAATCCTTTAGCAAAATTAAGTATAGTATCTGTTTTCTCAGGATTAGTAAAATGAAGGGCAATTTGGATTCCTGGATCAATTTCTCGAATGGCTCTTGAGCCTTCTTTGAATAATTGATATTTTTCAATCCCTTTTTCACCCGCAATGCCACTACCTGTCGTTTCATTTCCTACTTGCACCATCGTCACATTGACACCCGCTTTTTTTAGCTTCAACAAACTATCCTTAGTATATTCATAAAGAGCCGTGGCTTTTTCATCAACGGTCATCTCTTGCCAAGCCTTTGGAGCCAACTGACGTCCTGGGTCCGCCCAAAAATCTGAGTAATGAAAATCAACTAAAACATTTAACCCTGCCTCAGTTGCACGTTTTCCAATTTCAATCGCTTTTTCTAAATCATTATTGCCTCCACCATAACCATTACCATCACTATCATAAGGATTATTCCATACTCTTATCCGAATATAATTGACACTGTTTTGTGCTAAATAATCAATCAAATCCACTTCTTTTCCATTTAAGTCATAATATTTTACACCACTTTGCTCTTGAGCTATCAAAGTTGATATATCAACTCCCTTGATGAAATCATCCGGTAAGTCTTCTACCTTTTCAACATAAAAATCAGTTGGTAAAACATCATTTAGTTCGTCTGAAATTTGTTCATCCTTCATAGTAACTGCTGGAGTCGTTTCTTTATTATCTTTTTCTAAGTCGGTCCCTTTCGTTTCTCCAGACTCTTCACCATCAGGTGTCTCATTTGCTGTTGTTTCAATTAAAGTGTTTTCGGTGATTCTTTCTTCATCCAAACTGCTTTCGTTAACTTTTTCTTCTGTAGAACTAATTGCTATATCTTCATCCTCAACTCCATTATTTTCAATAATTTCTACTTCATTCATAGAGTTTTCTGTAAGCACCTCAATAACCTCTTCATTTTTCTTGTCTTTAGGTTGTTCTGCAGGGGGTATATTTTCTATTAGGGTACTAACGATAACTTCCTCATGATTAGTTTCCCTTACCACTTCCTTACTATCTTCATCAACTTTCTCTTCCATTGCTAGTTCTATACTTGTCCTAGATTCTAAATTAATTAATTGATTTGAGATAACTTGATTGTTACTATCAACCTCTTGCGCAGAAACCGTCGCATTTGGCATTGCAATCATTAGGGTTGTTCCTAACATAAATACAAGCTTTTTTGCATTCATTTTCATTAATTCATCAGCCTCCTTCTTTATTATTGTCATTGCGATTACCTCAAAATTAATATTTCACTCCTTTCATATTGAGTTAACGCTTACATTTATTTCGAATAGTAGGTGGGCAGGAAGTAGAAAATCGAATGATTTTCGCTTCGTCTACCCACTCCTGAACTGTTTGAGACCACTCAACCACTGCGCGTATAATTAATGAGCCATAACTTGATTGAATTTTTAATATTTTTGTTCAGACTCTTATAATTTCATTGTGTTTAACGTCTTTTTAAGACCTTAACTCCGTATACTGGTAGTGAAATATTTTTGCCTTGGGTTTCACCAGAAATAATATCCACTGTCTCCTCCTTTACAGTAATAGATTGTGGCTGTTCAGAAAAGTTCATTACAAAGTAATAATCTTGATTATTTTTTGTTCTAGATTGAACAGATACAACAGGATTTCCATTAACAACAAAAGGATTACTTAAATCAAACTCCTCGATAATCGCATCATAGATAGTATTTAAAGATGATACTTCTGTTCTCGCCCCGATGAAGTACGCTTGACCTTTTCCAAATGTATTTACAGTAACAGCCGGAGTACCTGCATAGAAATCTTTTTCATAACTGGCCAAAGTCTTAGCTGATAATAAGTCAATCACTGATTGATAGTCTTTAGTCTCAACAGTGGTTCCATCTAAAAATGTCATTTGATTATATTGACTTGGATAATACGTATCCGTTTCAAGAACAGAAATGCCAAATAATTCTTGTAAAGGTTCAGGCCAACCACCTAAATAAGTTAAATCCGATTCATTTACTAATCCTGTCAAGTAAGTAGAAACTAAAATACCGCCCGAATGCACATATTCTTGCAACTTGGTCATAGTATTTTCATCCATCATATATAGCATTGGTAAGATTACCAACTTATATTTCGATAAATCGTGTTCTTTAGTCACAACATCCACTTCAATATCACGATCCCAGAAATAGCGATAATGATCTTGTAATGTATGTGGATAGCGTTTTGTTTCTAAACCAAAACCTTGTGCATCATCTAATGCCCATTTATTCTCCCAATCATAAATCATCGCAACTTTTGCATGCTTATCGCTTGTCTTAACCTCTTGTGTTTTTTCAAGTACTTCTCCTACAAGACTGACTTCTCGGAACACACGATTATTTTCGGAATTATCATGATCCACGACTGCACCATGAAATTTTTCACTTGAACCACGCGATTTACGCCATTGGAAATAAAGATTGCTATCAGAACCATGTGCAATAAATTGTAAAGAGGACAACAGATGCATTCCCGGTCTCTTTGTTTTATTAACTTTATGCCAATTAACACCGCTTGGGGTTGACTCCATAATTAAGAACGGTTTTTGTTTCAAACTGCGATATTGATCATTAATAAAACCAACTTTACTAGCTAAATCTGCAGTAGTTCCCCAATCATTATGCCAAGCTGGATAACAATCCCAACTGATAATATCGACATGCTGAGCAAATTTAGCATAATCTAGACTTTGGAAAGGAATAAGATCATCTGTATCTGCCATAAAATTAGTGGTAATCGGAATATCCGGAGTAATTTGACGAATATCTTTAATCTCATGTTCATAGAAATCAATTGTTTGATCGGTTACAAATCTTTTCCAGTCTAAATTTAAACCATGCACTGCATTCTCACCGATAGGTGAAGGAGATTCTATTTGATTCCAATCTGTTATTGTATGACTCCAAAACGGTCCCCACCAAGCATAATTAACTTCATCTAAAGTTTTATACTTATCTTTAACCCATTGTCTAAAATTCGCTTGACAATAATCACAGTGACACTCACCAGAATATTCATTTGAAATATGCCACATTAATAGAGCCGGATGGTTCTTATATCGCTCTGCTAGAAGTTTATTAATAATCGCTATTTTTTCTCGATATACTGGTGAAGAAAAGCAATGATTATGACGACCACCATGTAACATTTTTTCACGTCGTTCATTTGTACGCAACACCTCAGGATATTTATGCGACATCCAAGCTGGTCTAGCCCCACTAGGAGTTGATAAAATAACATTGCCACCTATTCCTGCGATATCATCCATAATCTTATCTAACCATTCAAAATTAAAGTGACCTTCTTCAGGTTCAAGTGTCGCCCATGAAAACATTCCTATCGAAAATGTATTGGTATTCGCTTTTTGCATCAATTCAATATCTTTTTCTAATATCTCTGGATAATTTAACCATTGATCGGGATTGTAGTCTCCACCATGTAAAAACCTTTGCTCACTCATATATTTATTCATTTCATTCTCCTATCCTTTTGTTCCTCCAGTTGTTAACCCAGAAACAAAATGTTTTTGTAATGACAAGAATACTAATGCGATTGGAATACTAATCAAAATAGCTCCAGCAGCAAAAGTAGTATAACTTGCTCCCATCTTATCAGTAACCAATTTATATAAGCCTATTGGTAAGGTATAATATTCTGGTTGTCTTAGTAAAACTGATGATAATGCGAAATCACCTAATGGGCCAGTAAAGCCATTCATCGCTACTACTGCTAACATCGGACGCGATAATGGTAATAAAATCTGTAAAAATATTCGCGTATTTTTTGCGCCATCAATTTTCGCACTCTCATCTAAATCGATTGGTATCGAATCAAAATATCCTTTCATTAAATAGGTATTCATAGGAATTTGTCCACCTACATAAATTAGTATCAATAACCAATGACTGTTTATTAACCCTAGCATTTGTGCTAAAACAAAGATAGCAATTAAGGCTGAGAATTGGGGTATCATTTGTAATAGTAAAAAGAGCATTAATCCATTTTTTCTACCTTTAAAACGAAATCTCGAAAAAGAATAAGCAGTCATTGAAACAAAAATTAAGGACAAAATCATTGTAAAGAAACTTATTTTCAAAGAATTCAAATACCAACGACCATATAAAAGAGTTCCTTCATTAGCAAACAATCTTTTATAATGGGTTAATGAAGCATTTTTAGGTATCAAACTTGTAGAGATTAAACTATTTCCTGGGTTAAAGCTAGCACCAACAGTCCATAATAATGGATAAATAATAACCACACAAACAATGATTAATAATAAATAAGTTAACAGAAGTCGTGTGCGACGTTGTTTTGTTAAGGAATGTGTTTTTTCCACTACGATCTACCTCCTTCTTTAAATGAATTCGTTCTTCTAAATTGCCATAAAGCAATCGCAATTACAAAGATTGAGAGTAAAATAGTTAAAGCTGCTGCCAACGCATACTGACTCTTTTGCATCGTTAATTTATAAATCCACGATACAAGAATATCGGTACCACCAGCTGTTGATCCTGGGACAGCTGGTCCTCCAGAATTAAATAGATAAATAATATTAAAATTATTAAAATTAAAAGTATACTGCGTAATAATGATTGGTGCCATTGAATATAAAATTAATGGTAAGGTAATTTTTCTAAATTTTTGAAAACCATTTGCTCCATCGATGGTGGCAGCTTCATACAAATCGTTTGGAATCGATTGTAACGTTCCGGTCGTCACTATGAAGATATATGGAAATCCTAACCATCCTTGTATCATTAATAATGCAATTTTAGTCCAATTTGCGTCGGTCAACCATGGGATTGGGGAAACACCAATTAAACTTAAAATAGAATTATTAATCGCTCCAAAAGTATCATTAAACATTCCGGCAAACACCATAATCGTTACAAAACCTGGAACAGCCCATGGTAAAACAAGAATGGTTCGGAATAATTTTTTAAATTTTAACTCCTTTTGGTGAACAACAATGGCTAACAAAATACCAATTGAAACTTGTAAAGTTGAAGCGACTAAAGTCCATATAACCGTCCAACCCAATACATTAAAAAAAGTCTCTCGCCAAATATCAACAGTAAAGATTTTAGCAAATGTTTCAAGCCCCACCCAATCAGCTAGATTCGCTGGCGCTGAATGATATAAATCGTAATTAGTAAAAGCCAATGCAATACTAAATAAAATTGGAAAAATAACGGAAAATACTAATAAGAAAAAAGCGGGACTACTCATTAGATAAGGATATCCCTCACTTAATAATGTCTGGTAACTCTCCACAATGTTATTCACTGCATTGCCTTCGTCTCTCTTGCGTCCATTACTAAAAGCATCTTTTAAATTTAAATAATAAAATCCCAAACCAAACATCAGGACTATCAACGCAACCAAACCTTCAGCTAAAAGGAAGATTGAATTATCTCGAGGTAACTCTGTTCCTAAGGTAAATAATCCCCAAATCCCCATATTCAATAAATCTTTGAATACAAAGATGTAAGAAACGGTAATAACGAGAAAAATAAGCCCTTTAATATATTGCCGATTATAAATCTGCCCCAATCCAGGAACTACTGATAGAATTGTGGCATTTTTTGCATTTTTTGATGAGTAAGATTGATCACTCATAATCATTACACCTACCTTTATTAAAGGCGACGAAAGATTCGTCGCCCATGAATTTCTCAGATTATTGTTGAGTCGTTGCTTTTATATCGTTAGCAATTTGTTCTACCGCTTGCTCTAAAGCTTCTTTTGGCTCAGCTTTTCCTGTTGCAATTGTTTGAAGTGCTTGATCAATTGGTAACCATACAGAGTTCATTGCAGTGATACCTGGCATCAATTCAGCATATTGTGATTGTAAAGCAATCGCGGCTGCCGCTTCACTTTCTTGAACACTTGGGTCTTCAGCTAGCGCTAGCACAGCTGGAACTTCTTTTGTTTTTTCATAGCGAACTTTTGAATTTTCTTCATTCGCAATAAATTTAACAAATGCTTCTGCTAATTCTGGGTGTTTTGTATAACTACTTACATTATAACTTTTGACACCAATGAATGATCCCATATGTTCGCCATTAGGTAACATTGGTAATTCTTTAACTCCATAATTAATGCCTGCTTCTTTATATGGTTCAACGTTCCAAGGACCAGAGATTACCGCTACAGCATTTCCTTCAGTAAATAATGAATCTAACACATTAATACCTTGTTCGCCGATAATTCCTGCCGGGAATACTTTTTCGTCATAGAACTTTTTGATATATTCAGCTCCTTCGATAGCACCCACGTTAGCAAGACCTAGATCTTCTGGGTTAAACTCTCCGTCCTTTTCACCGAATACATAAGACCCAAATCCTCCCATTACCCCTTGAGCATAGTAAAGTGTATCCCATAGTGCTAATAAACCATATTTTTCACCATCAGAATAGTTCTTAGAAAACTCAAACCATTCGTCAGTAGTATTCGGTAGTTCTTCTTCTGCAATTAAGTCTTTATTATAAAATAAAATTTGGGTTTCAACCGCTTTTGGCAGCCCGTATACTTTTCCATCAACAGTTTGCGATTGCATAGCTGCTTCAGTATAAATTCCTTTTAATTCATCATCTACGGTTAATTCTTTAAGTAATCCTTCTGTCACAGCAGTCCCTACTTGATCACTCGGAATAGTAATCACATCAGGCCCTGTTCCTGCTGGTCCATCCAAACGTAAATCCTCTATATGGTCTGCATAAGCTTTTTCTACCACCGTGATTTTTACATTATTTTCTTCTTCAAATTTTTTAATTGCATCTTCAATCCCTACACCTTTGGCTTGATCCTCCCAAACTAAAAGTTCTGTTGGTTCAGAATTTTCTGTTGTACTTAGATCGTTTGAAGTTACTGTTGCATCATTCTCTTTTGGTCCACATCCTGCCAACCCTAAAACGACTAAACTGCTAAGCAATAAACTTGATATTTTTTTCATTTGTCTGGCTCCTTTATTAATATTGGTACTTTTAGTATATAAGAAAACGTTTTAATTGTAAATAGTTTTATTTAAATGATTTAATTTATTTAGTAAATATATTTATTAATCATTGTTGATATAGTTGCACAACCATGATAAAAACGTTATAATTCTAGTAAATAGTTTTACTAACTAATATAAAAATAATTTTTATTGAGGTAACAAATGACAACAATTAAGGATATAGCATACCATTCTGGGTATTCTTCAGCGACAGTCTCTCGCCTACTTAAAGGAGACGAAAACTTATCTATAACCGAAGAGGCCAGACAAAAAATAATCCATACTGCCCTAACTTTAGGATATGATCGCTCTAAGATTAAAACGACACTTGAAAAAATTGCAGTGCTATCTTGGATAAGTGATGAGGAAGAATTGCAAGACGTTTATTTTCGCAATCTGAAAATTAATTTAGAGAAATATGCAAAATTGAATAATATGGAAATATTTACAATCAAACAAGACAAAGGTCTAGATTCTATTCCCAAAAATATTACCGGTTTTATTGCTTTGGGTTCTTTTTCTGAAAAAGAAATACAAAAATTAAAAAATAGCTATACTAAGGGCGTCTTTTTAGAAATTAATCCTGAACCCGATTATTTTGATACTGTGAAGCCCGATACCGATCGGATGACAGTCAAAGCGATTGATTATTTTAGAGAAAAAGGCTATCAAAAAATTGGTTTTATCGGTGGAAAATATTACAATCATTTTAATGATACAATTGACATGGATAGTCGTGAGATAACTTTTCGTCATTATCTTTCAACTCTGGGACTACTTAATGATAAATATATTTTGAGCGAAGGCCGCTTTTCTGTAGAACAAGGTTATAATCTAGTAAAAAATAATATTTCAAAATGGAAAGACGACCTGCCCGAAGCGATTTTTATTGCATCTGATACGATTGCAATCGGCTGTTTACAAGCTTTTAATGAATTGCAAATCAATATTCCGGATAATATTGAAATCATTAGCATCAACGATAATGATATTTCAAAATTCGTTTCTCCCCCATTAACTACTTTCAGAATTGAGGCTGAAGAGATAGCAAAGACTACCATTGATATGTTAGTTGATCAAATTGTCTATAATCGAAAAACAACTAAAACCGTTTTACTTAATTCTGAATTAATGATTCGCAAAAGTTTTGTTCCAAAAACATAGTTAAAAGGACAATAGTCAATCACCAATAGGTGTTACTATTGTCCTCTTTATTTAATCTACTTTATAATGGTTCTTTGATACGATATAGTTTTCTTCTAAAGTTAATAAAGATTGCTTCCGACTCACTCCACCGGCATATCCGCCTATTGAGCCATCGGATCTTATTACACGATGGCAAGGAATGAGAATCATCATAAGGTTACTACTATTGGCATTACCAATGGCTCTGCTGGCATTTGGATATCCAATTTCCTTACCTAACCCTTGATAATCTAAGGTTGTGCCGTAAGGAATATTTTTTAACGCTTTCCATACCTTCGTTTGAAAAACCGTGCCGTTCATAATGGTCGGAATTGTAAACTCAGTTCTTGTTCCTTCTAGGTATTCGCTTAGCTCTTGTTTCACTTTCAAATTCATCAAATGATCTGCTTCAATAATTTTACGTTGATATTGCTTTTGAACTCGCTCGATTCGTTTTGATGTCAGGCTATCAGCGAACTGCAAAAAGTAGATTCCGTCTTCTGCCACCAAACTAGTCATGGTACCAATGGGAGTCTCAAAGGTATTTTTATATAAATAACTCATTTACGATCATCCTGTCTAAAATAATAGGTACATATATTATAGCTCAGCTCCGTATATTGTCTATCTAAAAAGTAGAAACTGTATGGAATTTTATCAAACACCCTTTGAAACCGATAGCTTCGACAACAAACTTTTTGCTATGGCCTATACTATAACCTACTTTTTAAGTACGTATCGTTATGGAAAGCGAAAGCTATGAACCCTTTTTCTTCAGTTTTAAAACGCAACTAAGGTTCGTCCTAAATGCTGTCCCTCACGTATTTTCGATAAAGGTTCGTCTAACTTATCAAACGGCACTTCATTTACTAATAATGAATCAATGACATTCCATTCATTCGATAACAACTCCCAAATTTGATTACGTAATGCCACCGGTCTTGCTAGTGAATCAATTCCAAATATCGTTACTCCTCTTAAAATCATCGGCAAAACAGACGTGTTAAATTGAATACCTGCCGCATTGCCACACATCGACATGGCACCATTATTGACAATTTGAGTTAAAGCAATTGCTGCCGGTTCACCCCCTACATTATCTACAACATAATCCCATTTTGCTGAAGCTAAAGGTTTAACAGTTCCTAAATCTTCTGGCCAAATTACTTCAGTGGCTCCTAATTTTAAGGCGATTTCTTCTTGATAATCTTTCCTTACTAGAGCTGTTATCTTGTCAAAACCTAACTTTTTCAAGATTGCTAAAGAAACGGAGCCCACTCCGCCTGTCGCTCCCGTGACTAAAATATGAGGTTGTTTATTCACATCCATCCCATGGTTAATCAGTGACAACAAGGCATAAGCAGCAGTAAAGCCAGCTGTTCCATAAATCATGGCCTCTTTAGTCGTCATGCCCTCTGGCACTTTCACCACCCAATCACTATCAACTGATACATATTCTGAATAACCACCGGTCGTCGATACTCCCATATTACTTCCCATCACGATGACTTTATCACCTTTTTGATATTTCCCCGATTGATCTTCGACTATTTCACCCGCTACATCTATCCCAGGTATCATTGGATAATGCCGAATAACGCCTCCCTTAGTTTTAAAACCCAACATATCCTTATAATTTAATGAAGAATATTCCGCCTTAATTAAGGTATTGCCTTGATATAAAAATTGAAGGTTCACTTCCTCTACTTTATAGGTAACCTCGCCATTTGTTTCTCTAACCACATATGCTTTAAACTTTTCCATGATAAACCTCCCTAAAGTTTTCCATTCAAGAAAAAGATATCAAATCCCCAATACAATAGCAAGTGTAATCCCTTACAATAAATAGTGTTATAATATTTCGCTTTCTATTTTTAAGAAATGTTGCCTATTCCTCCTAGAAAAGCTATCTTATATACTCAGGTCCGTTGAAAGCTTGTTTTTTTCATTATCATCGCCTAGCTTTTAATGAGCATTCATTATACGATACCCGATATTGACATCCACCGTGATTTTGCTATACTTAATTAACAAAAGGGAATGAGGTTCTCCCTAGGTAAGTTACCTAAACCGCAGTTATTTGCTGATGACTTCTGTGACGCTTTATTTGGCATGTCACAGGGGTCATCTTTTTTATGGATACCTTCGTGAAACAAATTAATAAATGAAGGAGATTAATTTATGTTAACATCTTTAGCTTTCGTCTTTCTAGGCGGCTTATTAATGGCAACAATTGCTGAAAAAATTGGTTTGCCACGTATTATTGGTATGTTACTTGCCGGTGTTCTACTCGGACCCTATCTACTGAACGCCTTTGAACCTGCTTTGCTCGAAAATTCAGCAGATTTAAGAAAAATGGCATTAATCATTATTTTACTGAAAGCTGGGCTCACCTTAGATTTATCGGATTTAAAACAAGTCGGACGCCCTGCCGTTCTGATGAGTTTCTTGCCTGCAACAATTGAAATTATTGGCTATTTACTGATAGCCCCTTGGTTATTAGGTATTTCTCTTATTGATGCAGCTGTCATGGGCGCTGTCATGGCAGCTGTATCTCCTGCTGTGGTCGTACCTAGAATGATACATTTGATTGAACAAAAAATCGGTACGAATCAGAAAATTCCTCAACTCATTTTAGCGGGTGCTTCATGCGATGACATTGTGGTGATTATATTATTTACTGCTTTTTTAAGCATGGCACAAGGTGGCGCCATCCATTATCAAGATTTCTTTAATATTCCTATCTCAATAATCGCCGGCGTCGGCTTAGGGGTTTTAACAGGTTGGCTATTACTTCTTTTCTTCAAATGGGCTCATACAAACATTGGCTTAACTGAGATTCAAAAAGTCATTATAATGCTTGCTATTTCATTCATACTCGTAGCGATTGAAAAATGGTTAGCTAACACCATTGCGATTTCGGGTCTTCTAGCCGTCATGAGTATGGCGAGCGTAATAAAAATGCGTGGTCCGATACCTCAATCGACAAAATTATCTAAACAATTTGGTAATATATGGATTGCTTCAGAATTATTGTTATTTGTGTTAGTGGGCGCAGCTGTTGATATTCGTTATTTAAGTATTGCTGGATTTAAAGCGGTACTAACTATTTTATTAGCCTTAATCTTTAGAAGTTTAGGCGTTTACCTTAGTTTACTTGGCACTAAACTGTCGGCTAAAGAAAAAGTGTTTTGTATTTTTGCCTATTTACCAAAAGCAACGGTGCAAGCTGCCATTGGTGCTATTCCTTTAGCCGTCGGCTTAAATACAGGGCCACTTATCTTATCAGTGGCGGTCATTGGTATCACCATTACCGCGCCTCTTGGGGCATTATTAATTGATCGCACGCAACATTCATTATTAGAAAAAACTGATTTTTAATTGGGTTAATCAATGTTTTCTCAAACAATTGGAGAGTGGGCATCAAGGATAGGCATAAACTTTATCAATTCAATCACGTTGTGTTCGTTAATTTGACAGGACTTTTAAGATAAATCTCAGCTACATTAAGACGCAGTTTGAGACCACTCAATCACACTGCTATTAATTAACGCATAATAATTTTGACTAAATTTATCAAGTTTATGCCCAGCCTCTTGTTAGCAAAACATCCGTCAGTACTATTTTTGCTATGAAAAAAAGGAGTAGGTAAGAAGAAGAAATTCCATGATTTTCGCTTCCTATACCTACCCCTCTTATATTTTGGGTAACAATTATTCTCTTTATTTTTCTTCTAATAAACGTTTTTTACTTTCTTCCATGGCTTCAATTTGTTCTTTTGACACTTCTGGAAATTGTGGATCTATTTCTTTTAATAAATCAAGCATAATTTCAGATACTAAGTAACGCGTATACCACTTTTGATCTGCGGGAATAACATACCATGGGCTATGTTTTGTAGCCGTTTCATTTATCACCTTTTCATAAGTTTCTAAATAAGTATCAAATTGATCACGCACATCTAAATCCCCTGCATTAAACTTCCAGTTCTTCTCTTGACGTTCAATCCGTTCTAAAAAGCGTTCTTTTTGCTCTGCTTTTGAAACATTTAAGTAAATTTTGACGATTCGATAGCTATTTTCATATAAATATTCTTCAAAATCTCGAATTTGACGATAACGTTTTTTGAAGAATTCCTGATCACTATCATTTTTCACACGATCAGCTAAACGATAGCCTTTATGAATATCATTAATTTGAACAGTTAAGACCTCTTCATAATGGCTTCGATTGAAGATTACAATATCGCCACGCTCCGGCACATGTCGGTGAATACGCCATAAGAAATCATGAGCTGCTTCTTCTTCACTTGGAACTTTAAAACTTTCCACGTAAACGCCTTGTGGGTTAAACCCCGTCATCACATGTTTAATGGTTGAATCTTTACCGGCAGCGTCTAAAGCCTGAATCACCACAATGACACCTTCACGGCCATCCGCATATAGTTTTTCTTGGAGTTCTTCCATTTTCAATAAATTTTCGGAAAATTTCGCCTCAATTTCTTCGCGTTCTGCTTTATCCTCTGCCGCATTGGTTGGAATCTTTTTTATATTCAATTTTTCGCTTCCGTCAAACTTATATTGTTTTAGCATCTTAGTTTCTCCTCTGTATTAATGTACTACCTTTTATTATAAATATATTTGAGACTATTAACAAAAATAACACCTTATCAACATAATAAAATATGATAGCACTGCCTATTGGTCGGTAAGTTTTCCGATTCAGTTGTATCAACACAAAGCCGATCTATTTTCAAATTGATTCATAGTATTTTTTGTTATATTTACTCAACCTTCCACCAATTGATAACTTTGTCGGATTAATGCCTGTAATTGCTCTAGATTAATCTTTCCATCCACTATCACACTCACCCAATGCTTCTTATTCATATGATATGC
>NZ_BCQX01000004.1 GCF_001552295.1 Globicatella sanguinis NBRC 15551
CAATAAACCGTGCACCAATTCGATTTCATCAGCATTTAAGCCCAACGAAACAAAGTAGTCTGCCACATCAGGATATTTAGCGGTAAATAATTGATCCAAGCCTTCCATAATCTCCGGATAAGAATGATAAATATTTTGCTGATGCCCTTCTTTAATAATACGTTCATCATATTTAATGTAACCATAACTTACCTGATAATCCGCCACGATTTCTTCAATTGGGACGCCCGCCATTTTTAATAACAAATAACTGATGACACCAGTTCGGTCCTTACCCGCACTACAATGAACTACCGCCGGTAGACTATCTGGCTGAATTAGCTGTCTAAATAATTTGGCGATTTCATCTTTAGCTTCTTCTAAATATTCCATATAGCGAAATTTCATAAAGTAAGGATCATCGGTTGTTTTGCTCATTTCTAAGGAGCGGCCAGCATCAGCACCACCACTCAAATTAATCGTTAAATAGTGGGGAACTAACTTTTTAAATTGATTGGGATGGCGTTCAATTTCTTTCGGTGAACGCAAGTCGAATATTGTTTGAATCTCCAAGTCTTTCATTTTTTCGACATCGGCTGCTTCGTCTGCAAATAACATACTAGAACGATAAATGCGTTCATTCTGTGTTAATTGATCATTAATCGTATTAAAATCTCCTAATTCACGAAAATTAACAATGCCTTTAAATTTTATTCTTTTTCCCATGTAACTTCACCTCCATAACAGAATACCATATGAAAATTACTTATAAAACTATTTACATGATTTTTACATAGATTTACAAAATGCTTACAGGAACTTTATTTTAAATTGTCCTGGATTCGATAAAATAGTCTTATCAAATCATTTTGGAGGATTAACATGTTTAAACTTAACAAATTAGTTTCACTTTTTGGTTCAACGATTGCTTTAACGGCTTTAGGTTCTAATTTATTAATGGATCCAGTGGTAGCGGGTGCGGAAGATTTAGCTGGAGAATTTACTTTATATACCTCACAACCTGAAGAAGATGTAGCAAAATTAGTGGAAGCTTTTAATGCAGAATATCCTGATGTGAAAGTGAATGTTTTCCGTTCAGGAACAGAAGAAGTGATTTCAAAATTACAAGCTGAAAAAGAAACGGATAATGTATTAGCAGATGTCTTATTAGTTTCTGATAGCTTTACATTTGATAATTTAGTAGAACAAGATTTATTGCAAGCCTACGAATCACCAGAATTAGCGGAGATTGATCCAACGTATGTGGATGATGAACACTACTATACGGGTACTAAAATTATCGTAACAGGTATCGCAGTTAATACCGATATGGCAGACGCTGAAACGATTAAAGGATTTTCTTCTTTAACGGATGAATCATTAAAGGGTCAAGTGATGATTCCGAGTCCATTATATTCAGGCGCAGCATCATTAAACTTATCTATCCAAGTACAACAAGACAATATTGGTTGGGCTTTCTATGAAGGCTTAAAAGCGAATGATGTCTTTGTAGGGAAAGGAAATGGAACGGTTCGCGATGCGTTATTAAATGGTGAAAAAGCGGTTGGTCTTTTAGTTGACTATATGGCTAACCGTGCAAAAAATGATGGCGCACCAATTGAATTCATTTATCCAGAAGAAGGAGCTTTATATGTTACCGAACCCATTGGCTTAATTAAAGATACACCAAATCAAGCAGTAGCAGAAAAATTCATTGACTTTGTTTTATCTGAAGCCGGTCAAAAAGTAGCTTCAGAAATGGGGTATACACCGGTACGTAATGGGGTGGAAGCACCAGCAGGATTGAAAGGTGCGGATGAGATTTCTCCGATTGAATTTGATGCAGCAAAAGTCATCGAAACTCGTGATGCAGATAAAGAACAATTTGCTGAAATGTTCGGTGCGGGTGAATAATTTTAAAAAAAGGAAATGATAGTGGATGAATAAAATAAATAAGTCAATCCAATCGTTCTTAATTGGAACGCTAGGGATTTTCATATTTATTATGCCATTACTGACCTTATTTGCTTTGGCGTTTGAAACTGAGGGCGGTTTTAGTCTTCAGAATTTCAACGCCATTTTTAGTTCTTCACGTAGTGGATTGGCGATAAAAAACACCCTCATCGTAGGGGGTGCTTCTACAGTATTAGCTTTTCTATTAGGTGGACTCTATGCATTTATGGTGGCATATACAAATGTGAAATATAAAAAATTATTAGAGATTTTAATTATCTTACCGTATTTAATACCGGGCTATATTGTAACATTAGCTTGGACTTCTTTGTTTTCAGGCAATGGTGTTATTAATCGCTTACTAATGCAGCTTGGTTTACCAAAAGTTAGTATGTACTCCTTGGGTGGGATTATATTTGTTTTAGGTGTTAGTAATGCCGCCCTCGTTTATTTAAATTTAGTCGATGTGTTAAGAAAAATACCACAAGAACAAGAACAAGCTTCTCAAGTGGCGGGATATGCTTTAAAAGAAACCTTAATGAAGATTAATTTAAAGAGTGTGCGAGGTCCCATTTTAAGTGCTGTAGTCTTATCGTTTTTAAGTGCTATTGATAACTTTGCTATTCCCATTACTTTAGGGACTCCCGGTGGTATTAGTGTTTTAACTACTTATATCTATGAAAAAGCCATTGGTTTTGGGCCCACTAGTTTTAATGAAGCCTCAGCTTTAGCGATAGTGTTGTCTAGCATTTCATTAGCAGCTGTGTTGATTCAAAAAAGTTTAACCTTGCATGAAAAACCGCTTGAATCACAACTGGCTAGCTATCATCATCGCGTGACCTTAAAACCTGTGAAACGTCGGCTTTTACAGTTTGTTTTAATCGTCCTATTGATGATATTAAATATTATTCCCCTCATCTTTATGTTCTTGTCATCTTTACATAAAGGTTATGTGCGATCGATTTTTGATGTATCACATATGTCACTAGCGAATTATCAATTCATTTTAACGACACCGGGGATGTATTCAGGCTTCTTAACAAGTTTATGGTTAACCTTAAGTTCATTAGTGGTGTGTTTATTAATTAGCGTGTGGGTCATGTATATGAAGAGTCGCTATCAACTTAAATCAGTCTTTTTTGTAGAAACGGGAGCCTCTTTAACCTATTCAGTCCCAGGTATCGTGTTAGCGTTAAGTATAATTTTTTATTGGGGGAAAGTCCCTAATGTTTATGGAACCATGTTAATACTGTGGATTGCTTATGTGACTC
Organism: Globicatella sanguinis NBRC 15551; assembly: GCF_001552295.1. Taxonomy (GTDB): domain Bacteria; phylum Bacillota; class Bacilli; order Lactobacillales; family Aerococcaceae; genus Globicatella; species Globicatella sanguinis. The sequence goes on from NZ_BCQX01000004.1 coordinate 3,204, forward strand.
GATATGCTTTGTTATTAATTCGTGGTAGTCAAACTGCCTTTATGACAGTTGGGCCAGAATTGGAAGAGGCAGCAATAGTTTCGGGTTCGAGTTCTATTGAAAAATGGTTTAAAATTATTTTACCTATGATTCGTCAACAACTATTATCGAGCTCTTTCTTAATGATTATAGGAGCCTTAACCGAGTTGACCTTGTCCTCGTTATTATCAGCCGCTAATTCAAAAACCATTGGGCTAACAATTTTTGCTTTACAAACCGGCGGTGATAACGCGATTGCACAGGCCTATTCGGTATTATTAACCTTATTAATTTTAACCATTTTAATGATGCGTAGTCGTTGGGAAAGCAAGGAAGGTGAGAACAAATGAGTCATTTAGAAATAAAAAAATTAGTGAAGCAATTTGGAAATTTTACAGCGCTTGAAGAAATTAATTTGGAGATTCAGTCGAATGAATTTATTGCGATATTAGGTCCGTCTGGGTGCGGGAAAACTACGCTATTAAGATCGGTAGCAGGGTTTGTTGAACCGACGGCTGGCTCAATTCGCTTCAATAATCAAACATTTTACCAAGATAAGCAAGTATTGTCGGTTAATGAACGTCAAATTGGCATGGTCTTTCAACAATTTGCCTTATGGCCTCATTATGATGTTTATCAGCATTTAATGTATCCCTTAAATGCTAAAGAAAATCGTCAACAACTTACTAAACAAGAAAAAGAAATGAGAGTCAAAGAAATATTAGAATTAGTGGAATTAAGTGATTTCAGTCATCGTTATCCTCATGAACTATCCGGTGGGCAAAAACAACGGGTGGCATTGGCGCGAGCCATTGTGGCGCATCCAAAGTTATTATTGATGGATGAACCTTTATCAGCATTGGATGCCCATTTGAAAGAAAGCATGATACGAGAAATAAAAAAAATCCATCAAGCATCTAATGCGACCACATTATATGTTACGCATGATCAAAAGGAAGCGATGGCCTTAGCAGATCGTGTGATAGTAATGAACCAAGGTCAAATCGAACAATTTGATACGCCCTATAATTTATATCATCATCCTAAGACCGAGTTCGTTGCACGTTTTGTTGGTAAAGCTCAATTGATTAAAGGCATCTGGAAGGGCGAACAGTTTTATCCTAATCAAGCGGTCAATGGTGCCAGTTGGAGCGCTCCACATATTGATGCGCATTTTAAACAACTTAATACATTGCCAATCTTACCTGAGCAATTTGAATTACGTGACTATCATGTTCAAGGAAAAGGCATTGTCGGCAAGTTACTTGATCAACAGTTTTTAGGTCGTGAGACTCAATATGGTATTCAATTAGAAGATGGTCAAGAATTAGTAATTTCAAGTAATCAACCTCAAGCTTTTAAAGTCAATCAAACAGTCCTATTAAATTTTAAAGGTGGTCAAGCATCATGAAGCTTCATTTACATGACAATCAATCCTTTCAAATTTTACAAATAACCGACTTACATTTAAAAGACTATCCATGGAATGATGCTGACGAGAAAACCTTAATTCATATTAAGGAAACGGTAGCACGTTACCGACCGGATTTGGTTATTTTTACTGGGGATATGATTTGGGCTACATTAAGCAGCCAGCCTTTGGTCAGTTATCAGCAATTTATCACTTTTTGTCAGAGCTTAGCGGTGCCGATTGCGATTACTTATGGAAATCATGATACTAATCATCCTGATGTTAGTCGGAAAATCTTACGCGAAATGGAATTGCAAATCGATTTATTAGTAGAGAAACAGCAAGTTATGATTGTTCAAGACCGTGAATCTTATATTATTCCAATATATGATGAACAAAGGAAAGCGATGAAATATGCGTTGTTTGTGCTTGATTCAGGTGGTTATAATACTCAATATGATGGGTGTTACGATTGGATTTTACCGGAACAAATTCAATGGTTTAATCAATGCTCTAAAACATTATTAGAGCAAGGAGAAGTACAAGAGACATTAGTTTTTCAACATATCCCATTGCCAGAGTATTTTGAAGCCTATTATCAACAAAAGCCACGTAACGCAGTGACAGAGGAATTTTTTCGTGTCGATGGTCCTAGTCTAAATACCGGATTTTTCGCTCAATTAATCTTTGATCCATTGGCGACCACTTTATTCGTTGGTCATAATCATAATAATAATTTTGATGTCAATTATCGTGATTTTCGCTTAGTTTTTGGACAGGTATCGGGTTTTGGTGCCAATGCCTTGGTCAATCGTGGAGCCCGCTTAATACGCTTAACATCACAGGGTGTTCAATCGGAAATAATTGAATTTTAGTTTAGCATAATAAGTCCTCTGTTACTGTTGTTTTTAAATAATGTATCAGGAAATAACTTAATAGCCGATGATTTTTAAGCTCCTAATGGGGTGACAGTTTGACATTAAGTCAGCGTTAAATATTTTTATGTGAGAGTCAATTTGTCGGTAACCCATTAATCTAGATTGCATAACAAAAAAAGTTGAGCCAACGAGCTGGCCCCCAAAGGTTAGATTTTGTCTAACATTTGGGGGTCACTGCAAATGTTGAATATTACTCAGCTTTTTTTATGATTTAATTATTCATCATCGTTCATATCATCGACGTCATTATCTTGATGATCATTGGCTTCATCGACGATAACTAAGCGGGTGCGTTTACGGTTATTTGTACGAACACTGTAAACAATCGTACGGATTGCGCGTGCGACACGTCCTTTTTTACCAATGACACGCCCGATATCTTCTGGGTTTAAAAATAAGTGATATTCGTAGAATTCATCTGTATCTACTTCTTCAATTGTTAATTCTTCAGGGAATTCGATTAAAGGTTCAACAATTGTACGAATTAATTGATTAATATTTGCCATCTAAATTCTTCCTTTAAAGTTTCATTTCTTATTGAAAATACAACAAGATTTCTGTTTTATAATAGCATAGAAACCCTTTTCGGTCAAACTAAGATAGTCGACGAAATCGTGACAAAATATGATGTTTTAGAATAAATACCATAATAAAGATGATAAAACTAACGACCGCTACCATTCCCGACATAGAGACATTAAAATGGATGGCTAGCTGATAGCCAATGACACTATTAATACAAGCAATCATCGCTCCCAAAATCAGTAATTGTGGGAAACTTTTAGCGTATAATTGAGCGCTTAGGGCGGGTGCAACCATTAAGGCAATGACTAAAATAGCACCGACACTTTGAAAGGCAATCACACAGTGTAAGGCCACTAAAGTCATTAATAAAAAATTGATTAAGGAGACCTTAATATTGGTTGTTTTAGCAAAAGTACTATCAAATAAAATCAATTTTAAAGGATGGTAAAAGAATAATAGAAACAATAGGATGATTCCCAGTAAGATCGTATTTTGAATCAAAGCAACAGGGAAACTGTGTCCGAATAATTCTATTCGATTTAAAGGGGCAAAGATAATTTCTCCTAGTAAAACGGCATCGATGTCCAGATGAACATTGTCAAAGCATTTGGAAATTAAGATCACGGCTAAAGCAAAAAAGAAAGTATAGACAATCCCAATTGCAGCATCGATTTGGATATTGGTTTGATAGGTTAACCATTCAATCGCATACACCGTTAAGACCCCAAACAAGGTTGCGCCGATAATCAGTAGTGGCGAGTCTAAATTTTGGACTATAAAATAGGCTAAAACAATCCCTAATAAAATAGTATGTGAGATAGCATCGGCTACCATGACGGTTTGCTTTTGAACTAATATATTACCTAAAAGGCTACTTGATATTCCCACTAATAATAAAATCCATAATGATTCAATCATTTTGCTTCACCTCGCTTAAATAAGGGGCTTTTTGGGCCGATGATGAGGGAGAGAATGGTCATCATAAATAAGCAGAGAACGACGGTCGGACCAGTGGCCAATTTTTCGATAGTGGTACTAAGATAAGTGCCGCCTACCGCTGCGATAATCGAGGCAATACTGCCGATGATTAATACTTTTTCATATTGATTACTCCATTGTAAAGCGATAATAGTAGGGGCAATTAATAAACTACTTATCAATAAAGCACCAACCGCTTTTAGTCCTACAGCAATAATAATAATCGCTAAAAACAAATTGAGAAATTTAAAAAATGGGACATTGATGCCAATGCTAGTGGCAAAGTCTTTATCGAATAATACAGTTTTTATTTTCGGATAGTGAATCAAAAAGACGATAATCGTAAAGATGGCTACAATTCCGATGGTAATCACATCATCTCTCATTAGGTAGGCTGCTTGTCCCATAATATAATTATTAAGACCAGCTTGTGCTGTCTTAGCAAAGTTAGGATTACCTTGAATATAACTCATTAAGACCATCCCCAATCCAAAAAATGATGAAAGAACCAGGGCGAGGGTACTTTCAAAATGAAAAGCTTTTTCGCGACTTAGCCAGTGGATAATGACGATTGACAATAAACTGGCAGCGACTGCTCCCATTAATAAAATAATGGGATTACGTTGTTGAAAAATCATGTAGGCAATGATGACACCTGGATAAGAAGAGTGACCGATTGCATCACCTAATTGACTTTGTTTTTCTAAGACCAAGGTACTCCCTACAATGGAGCTAGCAACGGCTAGTAGGCTCAGCCCGATGGCGACCACTAGATATAGGTAATGATTATTCCATAAGATGCTCATGTTTATTCGCCTCCAGTTGTGAGTGTTTGATGCCATAGTAGGTTAAATCCAGATTGTCTTTGGTTAGCACTTCGTCAATGGGTCCTGCTGTGATTAGTTGTTGATTAATCATGACAACATAGTCGAAATAGTCTTTTAATGTTTCTAATTGATGATGCACGGTAATACTTGATTTATTTTGTTTTTGGAAATCATTTAATTGTTGCATAATCAGTTGTTCACTGGTGCGATCAATACCTGCTAGTGGTTCATCAAGAAAATAAGCCTGTGCATCTTGAGCAATGGCCCGTGCTAAAAAGACTCTTTGTTTTTGTCCACCAGAAAGTTGGTTAATTTGACGATCTTTTAAATCGGTTAATTTCATGATGGCTAACGCTTGTTCCACTTTGTCTTTCTTTTCTTTAGAGATGGGTGAAAAGATAAAGCGATTGCTGCTGACACCCATTTTAACCACATCTTCAACCGTTGTTGGAAAGTACCAATTCACATTGGAGCGTTGGGGAACATAAGCAATGTGTTGACGACTTTCTTTAATCGTTTGGTTTAGTACGCTCACTTGGCCGTCATAAGGAATTAGACCAAGACAGGCTTTGATGAAAGTGGATTTACCGGCACCGTTAGGACCGATAATGGCAATCTTTTTATTTTGCGGTAATTGTATATTGAGGTTGTTTAAAGCTTTTACTTTATCATATTGAACAGTTAAATCGACTGTTTCTAATAGAGGATTCATATAAAGCGCTCCTTTCAAGCAAGATGATGAATAATGCAAAAATAAACGAGTGGGGAGCGGGCACTAAGAGAAGTGTATGTTAAACTCTTTTGTCCACTTCCGCACTCGTTAGTTAACTAAAATCTAAAAATTATTTAGCTAAGTGTTGAATAATGACATTAATATTATGTTGATACATCGCGATATAATTATCGCCAGGTTGCCCTGCAGGTGCTAATGAGTCAGAGAATAAGGCTTCGTCTTCGTTCATTACCACTTCCACTGAACCACCTTTTGCTTTAACAGCTTCTTGTAATTTTTTCATTCTATCCGGATTAGTGGTAGACTCTACAAAGATTGCTGGTACTTTATTATCGATAATAAAATCAACAGTTTCTGAAATTTGTTGATTTGAAACTTCAGAATCGGTACTAACACCTTGTGGGGCATAGACGACAAAATCATTACTTTTGGCAAAGTAGTTAAAAGCATCATGTGGGGTAACTAAGTTACGTTGTTCAACCGGTAATTTTTCTAGTTCTGTAGCGACCCATGATTTTAATTGGTCTAGCTCATTTAAATATTGTTCGGTATTGCGTTCGAATGTTTCTTTTAATTCAGGGAATTTTTCTTGTAAAGCATTGCTAGCGGTAATAGTTGCTTGTTTATATAAATCAATATCAAACCAAAAATGCGGGTCGATTTCTTTTTGACCATCTTCTTCCATTTCTCCGATTTGATCTTCTTTAAAATCTTTCGTTACTGCCACACCATATTGTTCTAAAACATCCACCATTTTGCCTTCAAAATGCAAACCGTGATATAAAACAATGTCAGCTGTTGAAATTTTATTTAAATCTTGCGCTTTCGGTTGATATAAGTGTGGATCACTGCCAGCTGGAATTAAAAGCTCTAGCTCCACTTCATCACCCGCGATATTTTGAACCATATCTGCTAAGAAAGAAGTAGTGACCGTCACTTTTGGTTTTTCATTAGCACTGACAACTGGGCTCCATAATCCCAACCCTATGATAAACGACAAAATACTAAAAATAATTCTTTTCATTTTAAAATCTCCTTTTTAGGCATACCTAATTTATTTGTTGACTATAGTATATAATGTCATAAAAAACAAATCAATAGGTTTGCCTAATTTTTTTAGGTTAAGCTAAAAATTTGTCTAATCACTAAGATAATGTTAAAATAAGTTGATGAACTTTAGGAGGGTGTTAGATGTCTCAGAGTAGAGAAGACTATGTGAAATTCATCTATGAAAATGGAACTTCACAATTGGTATCAAATAAAATGATTGCTAAAGGGCTGCAAGTATCTGCACCTTCCGTTTCGGAAATGGTTGTCAAACTAGCAGCTGAAGGGTTGTTAGAGTATCAGCCTTATCAGGGTGCAGAGTTAACGCCAAAAGGAATTGAAATGGCTAGAAACTTAATTAGAAAACATGAAATTTGGGAGTATTTCTTAGAAAAAGAATTGGGTTATACAAAAGAAGAGGTTCATGATTTAGCAGAAGTTTTAGAGCATTCAACGCCTAATGAGTTGGCCGATCGTTTAGCAAAATATATTCAATATCCTGAATAGAGGTGATTGAACTGTCACTAGAAGCAATGGTTAGAATGAATATGTTATTTAGTTATTATCAAACCTTATTAACTAAAAAACAACAACAAATGTTGGCACTTTATTATGAAGAAGATTATTCATTAGGTGAAATCGCCGAACATTATAAAATCAGTCGACAAGCGGTGCATGATACGATTAAACGTAGTGAAAAAGCGTTAGAACAATACGAAGCCAACCTTGGACTATTGAAAAAACGTAACCAACGTGAAGTATTATTGGATGAATTATTATTAAATCTTGATAATAAAGAACAAGCAACTAACATTATCCACCAATTAAAAGAATATGATGAATAAGTAAAGAGGAGATTTAAATATGGCATTTGAAGGGTTATCGGAACGCCTCCAATCGGCTATTAGCCAAGTAGGTGCAGGAGGGACAATTACTGAAGCAGACTTAAAACAAATGATGCGTGAGATTCGTCTTGCGTTATTAGAAGCGGACGTTAACTTCCAAGTAGTTAAGACATTCGTCAGAAAAGTCAATGAGCGTGCATTAGGTTCGGATGTATTAGCTTCATTATCACCAGCACAACAAGTATTGAAAATCGTTGATGAAGAATTAACGGCCTTAATGGGTGGTGAAATAGAAGAGTTAAATCTTCAATCAGCGCCGCCAACAATCATTATGATGGCAGGTTTACAAGGGGCAGGTAAAACAACCACGGTTGGTAAATTAGCGAAATATGTAACAGAAAAAGGTAAAAAACGTCCATTATTAGTAGCTGCTGACGTTTATCGTCCGGCAGCGATTGACCAATTAAAAACGATTGGGAATCAATTAGGATTTGATGTTTTCAGTTACAGTACAGAAGCGAATCCGGTAGATATTGCACGTGATGCAGTGGCTCAAGCGCGTATACAAGGTAATGAAGTCGTTATTATCGATACGGCTGGTCGTTTACATGTTAATGAAGAATTGATGAATGAGTTACGCAATATTAAAGCAGCGGTTCAACCTCATGAAATCTTATTAACGGTTGATGCGATGACCGGACAAGATGCCGTTAACGTCGCCCAATCCTTTAATGAAGCCTTGGATATTACCGGGGTTGTTATCACTAAGTTAGATGGGGATACCCGTGGTGGGGCGGCCTTATCTATCCGCTCCATTACGAATAAACCAATTAAATTCACCGGACAAGGAGAGCAATTAGATGCTTTAGAACCATTCTATCCAGATCGTATGTCTAGCCGTATTTTAGGTATGGGTGACATGATGACCTTGATCGAAAAAGCCCAAAGAGATTTCGATGAAGCGAAAGCTCAAGAAATGGCTGAAAAGATGAAGGATGCAACCTTTGACTTTAATGACTTCCTAGAACAAATGAATCAAGTTAATAAGATGGGGCCAATCAAAGACATCTTAAAAATGATTCCAGGCGTGAGTCAAATTCCTGGTTTAAATGATGTAAATATCGATGAAAAAGATATGGGACGTGTTAAAGCCATTATTTATTCGATGACACCTGAAGAAAGAGCCAATCCTGATATTATTTCTCAAAGTCGCCGTAAACGGATTGCAGCTGGTTGTGGTCAAACATTAATGGATGTAAACCGCATGATTAAACAATTCAACCAAACACGTGATATGATGAGTCAATTATCCAATGGTAAAATGGGTGGCATGAAGAAAATGATGAATCAAATGCAACAAATGCAAGGCGGTATGCCAGGTATGGGTGGATTACCAGGCATGGGCGGAATGCCACAAATGAGTGACCGCGACTTCATGACACCAGAACAAATTAAAGCAGCTAATGAAGAGAAAAAACTACAACGTTTATTGAAAAAGAAAAAACGCCGTTAGTTAATGGATGAACCGTCTTAGATATTACAAATGAACATCAGACCGTTTTAGATAACTCGTTTCGTAAGAGGCGGGTTATTTTTATTTGGGTGATACGTGTAATCAAGTAACAATACTGTCACTGTGGAATAGCTAATTCTATTACAGTAAATTGTCTTGTCATGAACGGCATCAAATACTTTTAACCAAGGAATAGCTAGTCTGAATATAGTAGCTAGTCTGCACTAAAAACCACCAATGCTGTCACCATGGAATAGTTAGTCTGATTATAGTAGCTAGTCCTGCACTAAGAAATGGCAAAGCTGTCACTATGCAATAGCTGGCCATTATATAAAAATGTTTCTTACAATAATATTAACAAACGATTGTCACATCGCAACATCACCGCTATTTAATATAGGTTATTCTTTCATACGTTTATGTCAACAGAATTTCAATTCTTGAAAAAACCGAGAAACTTGGCAATTTTAATACAATAGTCAATCATTTTTTGATATAATTTTATACGGTGTGTGAATTTCGTGACACAGATCCATAAGACAGAATCGGAGGGACAAACGTGTCAACATTACAAGAAAATATTAAAAATTTAAATGATAAACAAAGAGAGGCCGTATTAACAACGACGGGCCCAGTCTTAATCGCTGCCGGAGCCGGTAGTGGGAAAACGAGAGTCTTAACTCATCGAATTGCTTACTTAGTAGAAGAAATCGGGGTTAATCCATGGAATATTTTAGCGATTACCTTTACCAATAAAGCCGCGACAGAAATGCGAGAGCGGGTGCAACAATTAGTTGGCCCAGCCGCCGAACAAATTTGGGTATCTACTTTTCATGCGATGTGTGCTCGTATTTTAAGACGTGAAGCTGAACATATTGGCTATGAACGTAATTTTACGATTATTGATACTGGTGAACAACAAACGTTAATGAAACAAGTACTTAAAGATCTAAATTTAGATAGTGAACGATTCAATTATAAGGTGTTATTACATGTAATTGATGAAGCCAAAAATGAAGGCCAATTACCAGAAGAATATGCTGAGTTAGCTGATGGCTACATTGAAAGAATTCATGCAGATGTTTACCGTAAATATCAGTCACGTTTAAAAGAAGCGAATGCGATGGATTTTAATGATTTGATCTTATTAACAGTTAAATTATTGGAATCAAACGAACAAATACGTCATTTTTATCAACAGAAGTTCCAATATATTCATGTCGACGAATACCAAGATACCAACCATAGTCAGTATCAATTAGTGCAATTATTAGCGGGCTTACTGCGCAATGTTTGTGTGGTAGGGGATGCTGACCAAAGTATTTATGGTTGGCGTGGGGCGAATATGGAAAATATTTTGAACTTTGAAAAAGATTATCCTGATGCCAAAGTGATTTTATTAGAACAAAATTATCGTTCGACCCAAACTATCTTAAAAGCGGCGAATAGCGTTATTGTGAACAATAAAAAGCGTAAAGAAAAGCAACTTTGGTCTGACAAAGAAGTTGGTGAGAAAGTGGTTTTCTATCAAGCGGATAGTGATCGTGAAGAAGCCCAGTTTGTGATCCAAAAAATTCATCAACTTAAAAATGATGAAGCTTATAAAAATCGTGATTTTGCGATTTTATATCGTACACAAGCCCAGTCACGTAGTTTAGAGGACCAATTGCTTCATGCCAACTTACCGTATAAAATTGTTGGAGGATTAAAATTCTATTCACGTAAAGAGATTCAAGATACTTTAGCTTATTTACGTTTAATTGATAATCCTAATGATAATATTAGTTTTAACCGTATTGTCAATGAACCGAAACGGGGGATTGGTCAAGCAACTGTGGAAAAATTAGCCGCATTTGCTGATAGTCAACAAATGTCTTGGTTTAAAGCGATTGAACATTTAGCACATTCTAATATTAGTAAATCAGCTCAAACGAAATTAGCCAATTTTGCGACGATGATTCAAAATTTACAACAACAAGCTGAATTTTTAAATATGAGTGAATTAGTCGAACAAGTTTGGGAACAAACGAAATATATTGAAAAATTACGGGCACAAAATGATATTGAATCAGCCAATCGTATCGAAAACTTAGAGGAGTTCGCTTCCGTTACCAAGCAGTTTGATGAGGAAGGAACGGTCGATGAGGTTGAAATCGATCCCGATTTTGCTCTACCAACGACAACGCCTGAGTCAACAGTACAACCTGAATTAATCTTATCCTTAACGGAAGATTCATCAGAAACGAGTGAGCCCTCTACATTAACGCGCTTTTTAACCGATGTTTCTTTAGTTAGTGATACCAATGAGGAAACAGATTTTGAAGATCAAGTGACCTTAATGACCATGCATGCCGCTAAAGGATTAGAGTTTCCTTTTGTCTTTATTGTCGGAATGGAAGATGGCTTATTCCCACTATCTCGGGCAATGGAAGATGACGATGAATTAGAAGAGGAGCGTCGCTTAGCATATGTGGGGATGACGCGTGCTGAAAAACGCTTGTTCTTAACTGCTACTCGTTCGCGCCTTTTATATGGGCGTTATCAAAATAACTTGCCAAGTCGTTTTATTGATGAAATTGATTCCGAATTATTAGACAATCAATCATTCGGTTCCCGTGTCTATACCCGTCCGTCTATTAGCGAAGGGGGTGTGATGAACCCCGGTTTAGGACGTTTCAATCGAGCACGTTCGACAGGAGGAGCAAGTCACAGTGGAACAGCAGCTTTAAGAAGTGCCAACAAAGCAGCACTTTCCAATAAACGTCCCCTTTCTACAGCCAAAACCAGTTTAAGTACGAATGAAGGACCCGTAACTTGGAAGGCCGGTGACAAGGTTCAACATAAAGCCTGGGGCGTTGGAACCGTTGTACAAGTTGTGGAGGATAAAGGCGATACTAAATTAACCATTGCCTTTCAAACTCAAGGTATTAAGGATTTATTAGCAGCTTATGCCCCCATTACCAAAGTAGAAGAATAGGATGAAGAATATGCAATCAAATTCAATTGAACGATTAGAACAGTTGATTGAGTTACTAAATGATTATGCTTATCATTATTATGTGTTAGATAAACCGATAGCTTCAGACCATGAATATGATGTGCTATATCGTGAATTAGTCCACATTGAAACCCTCCACCCTGAGTGGATTCGTCCGGAATCGCCTACTCAACGGGTGGGAGGACAACTGTTAGAAGGTTTTAAAAAAGTGAGTCATGCTCAATCAATGTATAGTTTAGGCAATGCTTTTAATGAAAATGAAGTGGCAGCCTTTATTGAAAGAGTAACAAATGCTGCCAGCGGTCCGGTGAGTTTTATGTGTGAATGTAAAATCGATGGTCTCGCAATTGCTTTAACCTATGAAGCAGGTAAATTAGTCAGAGGGGCCACGCGTGGCGATGGGACGATTGGCGAAGATATTACGCATAATATCCGCACCATCAATTCGATCCCTTTACAACTACGTCGTCCTATTTCAACGGAAGTTCGTGGTGAAGCGTATATGCCTAAAGCGGTCTTTGCGGCTTTAAATGCCGAGCGCGATGAAAAAGGGGAAGTACCATTGGCTAATCCGCGTAATGCAGCTGCTGGAGCCCTAAGACAAATTGACCCTAAAATGGCGAAACAAAGACAATTAAATGCTTTTATTTATGATTCGATATTAACGGAAAGTTTTAATCCTATGTCGCAAGAAGAATTATTTAATCAATTTAGTGAGGTGGGGTTAAGAACGAATCCTTTACGTCGCTTATGTCAAACCAAAGATGAAGTAATGGACTTTATTCATGAAGTAGGCAATAAACGACACGATTTACCTTATGATATTGATGGCGTGGTCATCAAGGTTAATAACTTCCAATTAAGAGAAGCATTAGGTTTTACTGTTAAGGCACCACGTTGGGCAATTGCTTATAAGTTTCCGGCTGAAGTAGCGACTACTGTCGTTAGGGACGTCGAATGGACAGTAGGGCGAACAGGAGTGGTCACTCCAACGGCCGTGATGGACCCGGTTAATTTAGCGGGTTCAGTCGTCCAAAGAGCCACCTTACATAATATCGATATTATTGCTGATTTAGATGTCCGTATAGCAGATACTGTTCATCTGCATAAGGCGGGTGACATTATCCCGGAAATTTTAGAAGTATTAATGGACCAACGTCCAGCTAATTCACAACCTTTAACCATTCCGAATCAATGTCCTGCTTGTCAAAGTGAGTTAATTAGAATTGATGATGAAGTGGCATTGCGTTGTCAAAATCCTTTATGTCCAGCCCAACAATTAGCTCAGTTAAGTCATTTTGTGTCAAGAAATGCGATGAATATTGTCGGTTTAGGTGAAAAAGTCATTGAACAATTATTGAATAAAGAATTAGTAAAAGATGCGGCTGATTTATATTATTTGACTTATGAAGAATTATTAACACTTGATAAAATTAAAGATCGTTCAGCTAATAAAATCTTACAAGCCATCGAAGAGAGTAAACAACAATCGCTTGAGCGTTTACTATTCGGTTTGGGGATTCGTCATGTCGGTGCCAAAGCAGCCCAATTAGTGGCTCAAAAATTTGGTACAATAGAACGAATTATGACCGCAACATTAGAAGAATTTAGCAGTATTGAAGGACTAGGAATCATGATTAGTCAATCTTTAGTGAACTTTTTTGCTGAAGAGGGTTCGCATCAATTAATTCAAAGATTACAAGATGCGGGAGTGCAAATGTCGTATCAAGGTGTTAAAATAGAGGATATAGCAAATTTATCGACGGAATGGACTGGCAAAACGGTGGTCATTACCGGTAGTTTTGCTGATTACGACCGCAAAGAATTACAAGCGAAATTAGAATCATTAGGCGCTAAAGTAACGAGTAGTGTTTCAAAGAAAACCGATATTGTCGTTGCTGGTGAAGCGGCCGGAAGTAAATTAACGAAAGCCCAAGATTTAGGCATCACAATCTATAATGAGGCTCAGTTATTGGAACGAATATAAAGGATGTGAATGAACTGAATGAAAAAAAGCATAATGAAAGTCACGACATTATTATCAATTGTTGGCTTACTATCAGGGTGTTTAAGCGAATTAGATAAGGAAGTTGTTGAAGAGACGATAGCACCCGATCAAGTAGCAGTTCAAACGACTGCTAATCAACTTTCAATGGATTATTACCGTGCGGTTATTACCGATGGTCGCTATGAAATGGGGGTTGCTTCCAGTAGTAATACTAATTTAAGTTCTGCTGGAAATACAATCGCTTTTGAAGAAGGGCTCTTACGTATTAGTAAAGGGATTTTCCCAACTGATCAATATTTCTTACAAGAAGGACAAATTATTGACGAGGATACTATGACGAATTGGCTAGCCCGTGAGTCGAGTGATAATCCGGAAGGGCTCAACCCAGCCTTGGCGGCCAATGAAGAAGAAACAGCACCAGATACCGAGACGACCATGGCCGAAGGTGAGGAGACCACGATGGCTGCTGAAGAAAATCAAGTAATCGTTGATTCGACTTCAACACCGATTTACTTAACGCAAGTAATGGAAAAAAACATTATGGTTGAAACCGATGAAGGCTATCAATTAGCGGGCGTGGTGATTGGTTTAGCGATGAATAGTGTGTATCAATATACCGATGATGAAGGTGTTTCTTATGAACAGGAAATTTCTTTAGGTGAAATGCGTGAACGGGGTCGTCAATATGCTAATATTATCGTAGGACGTTTACGTAATACCGAAGCCTTACGTAATGTGCCGATTGTTGTTGGCTTATTTAGACAAACAGCGAATAATGAAATTGCCGGTGGGGCTTATATGATGAACGGTATTTCACGAGAAGGTAATTATATTTCTGATTGGACTGAACAAAATGAATATCGTGTTGCTTTACCGATAGTATCTTCGGGCGATTATAGCGAACAATATGCATTCTTTGATAATTTTAGTGATGAAGTGCGCAACTTCTTTCCACATTTAAATGGGGTGACAGGCGAAGCTTTATATATTGATAACGGCTTAGCATCTTTAACTATTGAAATTGTCTCACAATTCTATCAACAATCTGAAATCACCGCTCTAACACAACATGTGACAGATGTGGCGACAAAGAACTTGCCAGAAAACATACCTGTAGAAATTAGCATCGTGTCCGCTCATGGTCCAGAAGCGATCATTGCGCGTACTGGTGAAAACACTCAATTTACGGCGCATATTTACGAGCAATAGAAAAGGGGAATTAATATGACAGAACGTGAAGAAATCATCCGTGTAGCAAATTTATCGAAACTCGCTTTTGATGATGCAAGTTTAGATACTTTTGCGAAAGAATTTAATAGTATCGTAGAATTAGTTGAACATTTAGAAGAGGTTGATACAACAGGTGTCAAACCAACTTATCATGGCAATGACTTAATCAATGTGTTCCGTGAAGATGAAGTCATTCGTGGTACTGAGCGTGAAGCCTTCTTGAAAAATACTAAAACAAGTCAAGATGGATTTGTCAAAGTACCTGCTATTATTGAAAGTGAGGAGGCATAAAATGACGGTATTTCCAACAACAATTAAAGAAATGAAAGCTGGCCTAAAAGCGGGCGATTTTACAGCGGTAGAGTTAGTGGAACATACATTTAACCAAATTGAAGCCATTGATGCAAAAGTTGAAAGTTTTTTAGCTTTAAATAAAGAAGCAGCCTTAGCAGATGCGAAAGCCGCTGATGAGCGTGGCTATGGTGAGGATGCACCGGTTTTAAATGGTATTCCGATTGCCATCAAAGACAATATCGTCACCAAAGATTTAACGACCACGGCAGCCAGTAAAATGCTAGAAGAGTTCAATCCTACTTATGATGCGACAGCTGTTGAAAAATTAAAAAATGCAGGTGCGATTATTGTAGGGAAAGTGAATTTAGATGAATTTGCGATGGGTGCAAGTACGGAGCGTTCAGCTTTTAAAACAACACGCAATCCTTGGAATTTGGACCGAGTACCGGGTGGGTCATCAGGTGGTTCGGCTGCGGTGGTAGCGAGTCGTCAAGTCCCAGCGTCATTAGGTACGGATACCGGTGGTTCTATTCGTCAACCAGCAGCCTTTAATGGTTTAGTTGGGTTAAAACCTACTTATGGTACTGTATCACGTTATGGTTTAATTGCCTTTGGTTCTTCATTGGACCAAATTGGACCGATGACCTTAACGGTTGAAGATAATGCCTTGATTTTAGAGGTAATTGCTGGCCATGATCGTCATGATTCTACTAGCTTACCTAATCTACCAATGAATTATGGTGCTAAAATCGGACAACCTTTAACTGGGATGAAAATCGCTTTTCCTAAAGAGTATAAGGACGAGGTTATTGCTGAAGATATTCGTCAAGCAATGCAAGCAGCTGCTGATTACTTTACTAGTCAAGGAGCGATTGTTGAAGAAGTATCGCTACCATTGATTAAATATGGTATTAACGTTTACTACATTATTTCATCAGCAGAAGCTTCTTCTAACTTACAACGTTTTGACGGCGTCCGTTATGGTTACCGTTCTGAATCCGCTCATACTTTAGAAGAGGTTTATGTTAAGTCACGTTCTGAAGGTTTTGGTGAAGAAGTGAAACGTCGTATTATGTTAGGAACTTATTCATTAAGTTCAGGACAATTTGATAAATTCTTTAAAAAAGCGGCGCAAGTGCGTACTATGATTAAAGATGAATTAAATAAAGTCTTTGAAGAATATGACATTATCATGGGACCTACTACAACCAGTACAGCCTTTGAAATTGGTGGCCGGGTTAAAGATCCAATCGCAATGTATGTGGAAGATTTATTAACTGTTACGGCGAATATCGCAGGTTTACCGGGGATTTCAGTACCGGCCGGCTTCGACCACGAAGGCTTGCCTATCGGCTTACAAATGATGGCTAAACCTTTAGCAGAAGCAACCTTATATCAAGTCGCTTATAATTTTGAACAAAATCATGACTTTGTTCAAAAAGCACCAACATTATAGGAGGTAAGACAAATGAATTTTGAAACTGTTATTGGACTAGAAGTCCACGTTGAATTAAAAACTGATTCTAAAATTTTCAGTACGTCACCTGCTCATTTTGGTGCCGAACCGAATACGAATACGAATGAAAAAGACTGGGGTTATCCAGGGGCATTACCAGTCATGAATAAACGTGCCATTGAATTTGGCATGCGTGCTTCATTGGCATTAAACTGTGAGATTACTCGTGAAATGCGTTTTGACCGTAAAAATTATTTTTATCCAGATAATCCAACTGCTTATCAAATATCACAAGCAGATTATCCAATTGGACAAAATGGTTATATCGACATCGAAGTAGAAGGTCATCCTCGTCGTATTCGCATTGAACGGGTCCATTTAGAAGAAGATGCGGGTAAAAATACTCATGGCACTGATGGCTATTCTTATGTGGATTATAACCGTCAAGGAACACCTTTAATTGAGATTGTAACCGAAGCGGATATTCGTTCTCCTCAAGAGGCGTATGCTTTCTTAGAAGCGTTACGTGAAAAAATTATGTATACTGAAGTTTCGGATGTGAAGATGGAAGAAGGATCATTACGTTGTGATGGTAATATTTCTATTCGCCCTTTCGGTCAAGAAGCATTTGGGACTAAAACAGAGTTGAAAAATTTAAACAGTTTTAACTTTGTTCGTAAAGGGTTAGAATTTGAAGAAAAACGTCAAGCACAAATCTTATTAGCTGGTGGTAAAATTCAACAAGAAACCCGTCGTTATGATGAAGCTACTGGTAAGACCATCTTAATGCGTACTAAAGAAGGAGCGGCTGATTACCGTTACTTCCCAGAACCCGATCTACCACCGGTCACCATCGATGAAGAATGGATTGAAGCGGTGAAAGCTACGATTCCTGAAATGCCAGACGTTCGTCGTCAACGTTATACGAAAGAATATGGCTTACCTGAATACGATGCCATGGTCTTGACTTTAACGAAAACAATGTCTGATTTCTTTGATCAAACAGTGGCGAATGGTGCTGATGCCAAATTAGCATCTAACTGGTTAATGGGTGATGTGTCAGCTTACTTAAACAGTGAGAAAACTAGCTTAGAAGAAATCAAGTTAACACCGAAGAATTTAGCACAAATGATTCAATTGATTGAAGATGGCACCATTTCTTCAAAAATCGCCAAACAATTATTCAAGATTTTAGCTGAAGAAGGTGGCGATGCGACGCAAATCGTTGAAGCGCGTGGGATGGTTCAATTGAGTGATCCAGCTAAATTACAACCAATTATTGATGAAGTCATTGCTAAAAATGAAGCTTCATTAGAAGACTTCCGTAATGGTAAAGACCGTGCGGTTGGATTCTTTGTAGGACAAGTGATGAAACAAACTCGCGGTCAAGCGAATCCGCAAGTGGTTAATAAATTATTGATGGAGACTTTGAATAAGTTAAAATAAAAGATGCCTTAAAGCACTAAAAGATGAGAACTTTTCTCATCTTTTTTTAATATACTTGAATACTTGTTGGCTGAAATAGCTGAAAACAGGCTATATGATTGCAGATGTTAGATAATGTAACATGAATTGTTAAAATGAATTTGCTAATAAATTAAAATTTGATTATAATAAGTTTAAATCATTTTATATTAGAAAGGAATATTTCAAATGGATACGAAGAAGAAAACAAGTGCTTTAATTGGAGCAGCCTTTATTATGGCGACTTCAGCAATTGGACCCGGTTTCCTAACGCAAACAGCTAAATTTACCAATGACCTGCACGGTAGCTTTGGTTTTGTTATTATTATTACCATTATTTTAGCAGCTATAGTGCAATTAAACGTGTGGCGTGTTTTATGTGTCACTGGACTACGTGGTCAAGATGTCGCGAATAAAGTATTACCAGGTCTAGGATATTTTGTCGCGGCTCTGGTCGTATTAGGTGGATTTGTCTTTAATATTGGTAATGTAGGTGGTGGAGCATTAGGATTTAATACTTTATTAGGGATTCCAACTCAGTTTGGTTACTTTTTAGCTGGCGCCATCGCGATCATGGTTTTTTTACTTAAAGATGCCATGAAAGCGATGGATACTTTTACTAAAGTATTGGGAGCGATTATGATTGTCGTTATTTTCCTTGTCATTCTCATTGTGCAACCACCGATTGGGACAGCATTAAAAGAATCGCTATTTCCTACAGCAACGAGTGATTCATTATTTACAGCGATTTTAACTTTATTAGGAGGAACAGTTGGCGGTTATATTACTTTTGCTGGCGCTCACCGTTTAATTGATGCCGGCATTACCTCTGAAGAAAACTTGCCACATATTAAGCAAAGTTCTGTTATGGGGATTTCAATTGCTTCGATTGTGCGTGTATTTTTATTCTTAGCTATCTTTGGTGTGATTAGTAAAGGTGTTTCACTTGATCCTAACAACCCAGCAGCCGATGCCTTTAAACAAGGAGCCGGCGAAATTGGCTATCGTTTCTTTGGTTTAGTCTTATTATCAGCAGCAGTTTCTTCGATTGTGGGTGCGGCTTATACCTCTGTTTCTTTCTTGAAAACATTAAGTAAATCGGTAGCTAAATATGAAAAACAAGTTATTATTGGTTTTATTGCAGTATCGACTTTGGTAATGGCCTTTTTAGGTAATCCTGCGACCTTATTAGTGATCGCCGGTTCATTTAATGGATTAATTTTACCCGTTACCTTAGGTATCAGTTTATTAGCGGCCAATAATCCAGATATTATGGGTCCCAACTACAAGCACCCTAAAGCTTTATGGATACTAGGGATTATAGTGGTTATTTTAACTGCTTACATGGGCATTCTATCGTTAGGCAATTTGGGCCAATTATTTGGCTAAAAGTAGTATAAAGGAGTATTGAGCCGAGGCTTACTCCTTTATTTGTTTTGAGGATAGTAACTTTAAATATTCTTAATGAGGATAGGCATAAACTTGATAAAATTAATCTAGAGATTGTTCGCTAATTAAAAGCGCAGTGGTTGAGTGGCCTCAACCTGCGCCTTAAGGTAGCTGAGAATAATCTTGAAAAATTCAGTCAAATTAATGCTCGTTAATTTATAGTACAGTGGTTGAGTGGTTATAAACGTTGTCATAATGACTTGTTTGAATCCTACTCCATTTTGCGGAGCGGCAGACGAAACAAAAATCAATCGTTTTTTCTTCTGGTCTACTCCCAACTGTGCGGGGATAGGTCGACGAAGCGGAAATCATTTGATTTGCTACTTCTGGTCCACTCCCATCTATGATAATATTAAAATATGAAGATTTAATGAGAGGTTGTTATCAATGTAACAGTCAAAGCAATGGCAGATGAGGTGAAAAAATGAGCGAAGTAAAAATTGTACCACATGGTGACGCTTCGATGTTAGTCGAATGGGGAGCTGTAATTGATCCGAAAATTAATCAAAAGATTACCGGTTTGGTATCATTGTTTAAAGATCAAAAAATTGAAGGGGTCATTGATTTTATACCAGCTTTTTCTAGCTTATTAATCAATTATGATCCGCGTATTATTACTTTTCAACGTTTAAAAAAGATAACTCAAGATTTATTAACCATTGAAATCAGTAATCACCAACTAAAAAAACGCATCTTTGAAATTCCAGTTTGTTATGGTGGTGAGTATGGGCCTGATATTGAGTTTATTGCGAAAAACGCACAATTGACCAAGGAGGAATTAATTCAAATTCATTCTGGAACCGACTATTTAATCTATATGTTAGGTTTCTTACCAGGCTTTAGCTATCTAGGGGGATTAGATGAGCGGATTCATACCCCGCGTTTAAATAATCCACGAAAAGCAATCCCAGCAGGGAGTGTGGGGATTGGTGGCTCACAAACAGGGATTTATCCCCTAGAATCGCCAGGTGGTTGGCAATTGTTAGGACGTACGCCAATCAAAACATATGATCCAGAGCGTGAAGAACCAATTTTGTTTGAAGCAGGAGATTATATACGTTTTGTACCAATTGACCAAGCGACTTATCAAGAAATTGAAGCCGCAGTAGCAGCTGGTGACTATCAAGTGAATGTCGTAGAGGAGGGGTAAGCATGGGGATTAGAGTATTAAAAGCCGGAATTTATACGACGGTTCAAGATATTGGCCGAATGGGCTATCAAAGTCAAGGATTCGGAGTGGCGGGCGTCATGGATGTTCGTTCTTTCAAAATTGCCAATTTATTAATTGATAATCCTGAAAATGAGGCTGTTTTAGAATTTGCATTAACGGGACCAACCCTTGAATTTACAGCCGAAACCATTATCGCGATTACCGGTGGCGATTTTCAGCCGAAGATTAATGATGAGTCAGTACCGATGTATACCGCCATTTATGTTTATAAAGGAGATGTTTTATCATTTGGAGGAGCCCGTACAGGAACGAGAGGTTATATCGCTTTTTCTAGTTATTTAAGCATTCCCGTCGTGATGGGCAGTCGCTCAACCAATACTAAAAGCGGGATTGGAGGCTTCAAAGGACGACGTCTAAAAGAAAATGATTTTATTGGCTTTCGGATAAAACGACGCTATCTACCTTATTTCCTATCACGGACTTTAGATATTGATGAATTTGATCAAGAAGAAGCTATCATTCGGGTAGTGATGGGGCCTCAAAGTGATATGTTTACCCCGGATGGATTAAGGACCTTTTTGAATGAAGAATATACGGTGACCAGTGATTTTGACCGTATGGGTTGTCGATTAGATGGTCCTTATATTGCCCATAAGGGGAAAGCTGATATCATTTCAGACGGTACCGCCTTTGGTTCTATCCAAGTGCCCGCTCATGGCAAACCCATTATATTGTTAGCGGATCGTCAAACTACCGGAGGCTATGCAAAGATTGCGACAGTTGCTTCGGTGGATATCCCGAAACTAGTCCAACGTAAAACAGACCATAAAATTCGTTTTGAGGCGATTTCAGTCGAAAAAGCGCAACAATTATTATTGGCAGAACAACGGGAATTTAGTCAAATGCGCCATACTATCCATCAACCTTGTCAAGAGGTGTTAGATGTGCGTTTAGTGGCTAAACGGTTGACGACGTTATTTGAATAGGAGGAAACAATCAATGGATTTAGAAAAAATTAAAGCATTGGTACAAATTGTAGAGGAATCATCTTTATTAGAATTTATGATAGAGGATGGTGACACTAAAATTAAAATGAGTCGCAAAGGTGAAATGGGACAACCCACAGCTGCTATTAGCACTCAAATAGAAAAATCTGAAAAGGATACTGATAATGAGGAGTCAGATCAAGACTTGTATATCACCTCTCCCATTGTCGGGACTTTTTATTCAGCTTCAGGTCCGGATGTACCAGCCTATGTGTCAGTAGGAGATACTGTTAAAAAAGGTGAAACCGTCTGTATTGTCGAAGCGATGAAATTAATGAATGAAATTCAATGCAACTATGATTGTGTTATTGATGCCGTATTAGTAAGTAATGAACAAAAAGTCGAATACGGGCAACCATTATTCCGCGTGAAAAAAATATAATCACAGTGGAACGGAAGGAGTCGTACAATGATTAAAAAATTATTAGTAGCAAATCGTGGTGAAATAGCTGTACGAATCATTCGTGCCTGTCGTAATATGGGAATCCGTAGTGTTGCTATCTATTCTGTTGAAGATAAAGATAGTCTTCATGTTAAACTGGCTGATCAACGTATCTGTATAGGAGAAGGTCCCGCACGTAATAGTTATTTGAATCAAGAAAGTATTTTAACGGCCGCGATTAATATCGGAGCCGATGCCATTCACCCTGGGTTTGGTTTTTTATCAGAAAATCCTAATTTTGCCAGACTTTGTCAAGAGCATGGAGTCATTTTCATTGGTCCTGAAGGGGATGTGATGGAAAAGATGGGAGATAAATCCCATGCCCGTCAAACGATGAAGATTGCTGGAGTCCCAATTGTTCCCGGTACAGAAGGTACTGTTCATGATGTGGATGATGCGATAAAAGCAGCTGATATTATCGGTTATCCGGTTATGATTAAAGCAGCTGCCGGTGGTGGCGGGAAAGGGATGCGCGTAGCCCATGAGCCAAGTGAATTTAAACGTTTGTTTAATATGGCACAGCTGGAATCCGTTAATTCCTTCAGTAGTGATGCGATGTATTTAGAACGATTTATCGTTAATCCCAAACACGTTGAAATTCAAATCATTGCCGACATGCATGGCAATGTGGTCACTTTAGGTGAGCGTGATTGTTCTACCCAACGTAACCACCAAAAGTTAATCGAAGAAGCACCCTCACCCGCAATTGATGATACAAGCCGTCAAGCAATGAATGAAGCAGCTGTATTAGCAGCCACCACTGTTGGTTACGTCAACGCAGGAACGGTAGAGTTTATTTTAGATAATGAAGGTAACTTTTACTTTATGGAAATGAATACTCGTATACAAGTAGAACATGGTGTGACTGAAATGGTGACTGGCACTGATTTAATTATTGAACAAATAAGAGTCGCCAATGGTGAAAAATTAAGTTTTAAACAAGAAGAAGTACAATTACTTGGTCATGCGATTGAATGTCGTATTAATGCCGAAATACCTGAAAAGAATTTTATGCCCAATCCAGGTAAAGTCACCCATTTACATTTACCCGCAGGCAATGGGGTGCGAGTCGATACTGCTTTATACAGTGGTTATGTCATACCGCCAGACTATGATTCGATGATTGCCAAAATTTTAGTTCATGCACCAACCCGTGAGGCAGCCATTATGAAGATGCGCGCGGCACTGGACGAAACGGTTATTTTAGGTGTCGAGACGAATTTAGATTTTCAGTACCAATTATTGCGTCATCCATTATTTGTTGAAGGTAATGTGGATACTGGTTTTGTGAATCGTATGTTACATCTTGATTAGAAGGAGGAGAGACATGCTAAAAGTAGATTTAAATGCTGATATGGGCGAAAGTTTTGGTGCTTATCAAATTGGCGCTGATCAAGCATTGGCACAGTACATTTCATCAGCGAATGTGGCTTGTGGCTTCCATGCCGCTGATCCCAATGTCATGGCAAAAACAGTCGACTTATTGGTAAAAGAGGAGGTAGCGATTGGTGCTCATCCTGGTTTAAACGATTTAATGGGATTTGGCCGACGCCCCATGACCATAACGCCTACTGAAGCTAGAAATGATGTTTTATATCAATTAGGTGCTTTAAGTGCCTTTGCTAAAGCGAAAGGGAAGAAATTACATCATGTGAAGCCCCATGGTGCTTTATATAATATGGCCGCTCAGGATGCATCATTAGCCATGGCCATAGCGGAGGCAGTCGCCAGTTTTGATGCTAATTTAGTTTTCTTAGGATTATCTGGTAGTGAGATGTTAAAAGCCGCAAAGGCTTGTGGATTAAAAGTTGCTTCGGAAGTGTTTGCTGATCGTGCTTATACGGATGAAGGTTTATTAGTGAATCGAAAATTACCAGGCGCCATGATTGAAGACCCCGATGATGCAATTAATCGGGTTATCCAAATGATTAAAGAAGGTACAGTTACCAGTATTAATGGTAATTTTATTCCGATTGAAGCTGATTCGATTTGTATACATGGGGATGGTCCCAATGCAGTAACGTTTGCTAAACAAATCCATCAACGATTAATTGCCGAAGGTATTCAAATTGTTTCGTTGCAAGATTTGATTTAAGCAATACAATTTGATTTAACTAGCACAATTTGCTTTTGAGTTTTCATTTAGGTTAGATTGACCGGACAGAAACATTAAGCGTTCTATCTGGTGCTGTCAATCGTTCAGTAAGGGCGACTGGCGTCGATATAGAGCTGACTATTTAGTGCCTTAAGGTAGACAGTTTTCATGACTTGCAGTCGCTTTTTTCATTGAAAAGTCTTACTAAGTTAAGATGAAAGAACTTTTTTGACAATTTAATTTTTTGATATTTAATTGAAGCAATTAAGTTATAGTGTATCAAAGCGAGAAAATTATTAATAAAAATAATAAGGTTTCAATTGCAATTTGAAGTTGATTTGGTATAATAATAATATAATTTCATATCCATAAGGGAGTAACTTAAGGTTTGAATACCTTGTCAGTATCAACATCGTCAAGTAGATATATCTGCTGGTACTGTACTTAAAAAGTGAGACTTGTGCGTTCAATTGCTATTAGGTGAATTGGCGTAGAAGTCTCATTTTTTTTAAAAAGAACTTCTAATGAGAATATGAAAATTAAAATTTAGGAGGAGAAACATGACAAAGAAAGATTTTGTCCCATATCTTGAGTCTAGTGACTCAGTAGTCTCAATGTTGGAATCGAATGTTTCGCAAGGTTTAAGCGAAGCTGAGGTAAAAAGACGCCAAGAAGAGCATGGTTTCAATGAATTAGAGACAGAAGAAAAGACAACGTTGCTACAAAAATTCATTGAGCAATTTAAAGACTTTATGATTATCGTCTTATTAGTGGCAGCGGCAGTATCGGTTGTTGCTGAAGGGATGGAAGGTTTAACTGACGCCATTATAATCTTATTGGTAGTGGTTTTAAATGCGGTAATGGGTGTTTTCCAAGAAGCAAAAGCCGAAGAAGCGATTGATGCTTTACGTAAAATGGCCTCACCGAGTGCTAAAGTCCGTCGTGACGGTACCATTAAAAATGTTAAAAGTACTGAATTAGTACCCGGAGATATTATTATCCTAGAAGCTGGAGACGTAGTTCCTGCCGATGTTCGTTTAATTGAAGCGAGTTCATTACAAATTGAAGAGGCAGCTTTAACTGGAGAATCTGTTCCAAGTGAAAAAGCAGCAGCCACCTTAGATGCTGACGATGAGGTTGGTATTGGTGATCGTAGTAATATGGGGTTCTCAAGTACTAACGTTACTTATGGTCGTGGTGTTGGGGTCGTAACCGGCACTGGTATGCAAACTGAAGTTGGGCATATTGCGACCATGTTATCAGGTACTGAAAAACAATTAACACCATTACAACGTGATCAAGAAAAATTAGGTAAGACCTTAACAGTGTTAATCTTAGCAATTGCCGCGGTTACTTTCTTAGTGGGTATTTTACGTGGACGTTTACCATTGGATATGTTATTAGTGGCTATTTCATTAGCGGTTGCTGCTATTCCAGAAGGTTTACCTGCTATTTCAACCATTATCTTATCATTAGGTACGCGTACGATGGCTGATCGTAATGCTTTAGTTCGTACTTTGCCAGCGGTTGAAACCTTAGGAAGTACTCAAGTAATCTGTTCGGATAAAACAGGTACCCTTACTGTTAATAAAATGACGATTGAAAAAGTTTACTATAATGGTGAATTGCATGATGCAAGTGAAGCGATTGACTTAAATACACCATTATTAAAATCAATCGGATTTGCCAATGACACGGAAATTGATGATCAAGGCCAATTATTAGGAGATCCTACTGAAACGGCAATGATTAAATATGCTTTAGACAAAAAATTTGACTTAAAAGGCGAATTGGCAAAATATCCACGTGTCGATGAAGTACCATTTGATTCTACTCGTAAATTAATGTCAACAATTCATCAATTAGAAGACGGACGTTATTTCGTTGCTGTTAAAGGGGCACCGGACCAATTAATTAAACGTTGTACACAAGTTGACAACAATGGTGAAGTTACTACTTTAGCTGACAAACAAGTAGATGAAATTTTAGAATATAATACAAACTTAGCGAAAGATGCTTTACGTGTCTTAGCGGGTGCTTACAAAATTATTGATGAAATTCCTGCTGATGTTAAATCAGAAACAATTGAAACAAATTTAATCTTTGCTGGTTTAGTAGGAATGATTGACCCTGAGCGTAAAGAAGCAGGCGATGCAATTGCTGTGGCTAAAGAAGCGGGTATCCGTACCGTTATGATTACCGGTGACCACGCTGTAACAGCGCAAGCGATTGCAGAACGTTTAGGTATCTTAGATGCCAATGACACCAATAATGAAACACATGTTTTAACTGGTGCGCAATTAGATGAAATCTCTGATGAAGAATTAGCACGTACCGTAGCAAATTACTCTGTTTATGCGCGTGTTTCTCCAGAACATAAGGTACGTATCATCAAAGCATGGCAAGCTAATGATGTGGTTGTTTCAATGACGGGTGACGGTGTTAATGACGCGCCATCATTAAAACAAGCAGATATCGGTGTTGGTATGGGAATTACCGGTACAGAAGTATCAAAAGGTGCTTCAGATATGGTCTTAGCGGATGATAACTTTGAAACAATCGTAGTTGCAGTAGAAGAAGGACGTAAAGTATTTGCGAATATTCAAAAAGCTGTTCAATTCTTATTATCTGCTAACTTAGGTGAAGTATTTACTTTATTCTTTGCAACTATGTTAGGTTGGACAATTTTAGAACCCGTTCATATTTTATGGATTAACTTAGTAACAGACGTCTTTCCAGCGATTGCCTTAGGTTTAGAAGGCGCTGAAAAAGGTTCAATGAAACATGCTCCTCGTACATCAAAAGATAGTTTCTTATCATTTGGTGTTTTACCAAGTATTATTTACCAAGGTATTTTAGAGGGTGGTATTACCTTATTCATGTATTGGTTAGCTGCTTATGGACCATTCCCAACTCAATTAGTAGGGGATGAACGTCATGTTTTAGCTGAAACAGTCGCATTCCTAACATTAGGTATGATACAATTATTCCATTCTTATAATGTGAAATCAGTATTCCAATCATTATTTAGTACCAATCCATTTAACAACAAATACTTAAATATGGCATTTGTTGGTTCTGGTGTTTTATTATTAATGGTTGTGTTAATTCCAGGTTTACAATCATTATTTGGCGTTCATGATTTAACTGGTATTCAATGGTTATTAGTTATTTTAGCGGGTCTAAGTATCGTTGTCTTCGTTGAAATCATCAAGTTTATTTTACGAGCAACAGGTGTAGCTGCTAAGTATGAAAAATCAGGAGCAGACTTTAAAGCTGTTAAATAATTTTGTAAGACAATTTGAATAAACAAACTCGACTAAGAGTGATTAAAATCAAGGCTGGGCAGAGATTATATCTGTTCGGCCTTGTATTTTTATAGGCATTTTGTCAAATGGTGTGAAATTACTAGAGGTCAAATGGTTTGACCCCACTAGCAATAGGCTATTGATGGTGGGTGAGGTTTGAAAAAACTAAATTTTGTTGTTTGGGGCTGGGCAAGAAGTAGTGGCTGGGAAAAAACTTTTAAATTCTATTCAGTTTTTGCTCGAACATTAATAGAGCAGTGTTTGAATGGCCTTAAACGGCGTTTTAAAGACTTGTTGGATACCTACTCCTGCTTCGTCTGTTCACACCCATAATGATTGAATGGTATTAATTAAGCGTATTGGATTATAAAGTGGCTTGTTGAAATGGAGAAAACCGCTTAAAACAGCTTAGAACCGCTCGCTAGTTATTATGAATCTGTGCGGTCAATTAAGAAAACAGCATCATTTTATACTATTTAGGTGTGTGTTTATTTGTAAGATAATCGACAATTGAAGCTTACTCAATCATAAACTAAGTTTAATATTTAAAGTGAAAAATATTTTTTCAATAACCCACGCTTTTTTTGTTGAAATGTCGTATAATAGGCGATGGAAACGTAAAGATAGCAAATAAGATGATTAGAACCTATTAGATACAATTCCTTTATTAATTTGATTAGAGGTGACGCTTTGATAAGAACAATTGAAGAAGCAATACAGTGGATGGATGACCAGCAAACTGAAGTACATCGTGTAGGACTGGATAAAATTCTGGCCGCATTAGACTATGTTGGTAATCCTCAAAAAGGTTTAAATACCATTCATATAGGTGGAACAAACGGTAAAGGATCCGTAACTGCTTATTTACGAAATTTATTTATGAAGCACGGATTTTCTGTGGGAGGATTTACCTCACCACATATCATGAAATTTAATGAACGTATCAGTTTGAATGGACAAGCAATTGACGATGAAACTGTTGTTCGTTTAGTAAATAAAATGGTCGAACTTAATGAGTATATGGCCACGACTCCTTATAGTCACTTGGTATTTTTTGAACTTTATACAGTGATGATGTTTTTATATTTTAATGAAGTTCAACCGGATATTTGTTTAATTGAAGTAGGCTTAGGCGGTTTAAACGACTGTACCAATGTGATTGACTCCAAAGATATTTTGATTACCACGATTGGCAAAGATCATGTGGAACGATTAGGTCATACTTATCGTGAAATTGCACAACAAAAAGCTGGTATTATTCATGGTGATGCGGATGTCTTTATTGGCGAATTACCTGCTGAAGCGGAAGCAGAAATCGAACGAATTTGTGCCATCGAAGGGGCAACACTTTATCGATTGGGCCAAGATGCAACTTATGAAATTCAAAGCCAATCATTAACCCAGGGCAGTATATTCCAATTCAATAACCATGATATTTATTGTATTAATATGATTGGAAAACATCAAATTCATAATGCTTCCTTATCATTAATGTTTTTCCAACATTGGATGAGAAAATATGGTCATGTTATTGATACTCAGCTCGAACATCAAGCCTTATTTGAAACCAAGTGGATTGGTCGGATGGAAAAACTAAGTAATCAGCCATTAATTTACATTGATGGTGCTCATAATGAAGCCGGTTTGAATGCTTTGGCAGATACGATGCAGACCTATTTAGCAGATAAAAAGATTAAGTTAATATACTCAGGTCTCATGACAAAAAATCAATTAGAGCACGTTAATTTATTATTGAAAATGCCTTTAGCAGAAATCGTCTTTACGGAGTTTGAACATCCAAATTCTATGTTAGTGGATGATTTTGAATTGTTGGTGAAACAACATCCTGAAAATAACATACCGACACGTTTTAGTATTGATTGGGAACATGAACTAACGCCTGGTGACCAAGATATATTAGTGGTGACAGGTTCATTATACTTTATCGCACAAGTACGGGCTCATTACTTAAATAAAGAGCTGTTACTGAATGACGTATAAAAAAGATTGAATTAAAGTATTTTAACTCCTTTTGGTGTATCTATCACTGAAAGGAGTTTTTATATGGAAGTGAGTAAAAATCGTAATCTATTTATAGAGGAAGTCCCCAAACAAAGTAGACCACGAGAACGCTTGTTATATTTTGGTGAAAAGGCACTGGCTGATCATGAATTGCTGGCAATCTTATTACGGACCGGTACCAGACAAGAAAATGTGATTGAATTGGCTTTACGTTTAATTCAAGAATTTGAAACTTTATATGGATTAAATCAAGCAAGCTTAGAGGAATTACAAAGTGTTCCGGGCATTGGGCCAATAAAAGCCATTGAGATAAAAGCCAGTATGGAGATTGGATTAAGAATTGCGACTAGTACGATTCCAAAATATGGTAAGATTACCTCGACCAAGGATGTGGGAGAATGGCTTTTGCGCGAGATGAGACAATTTCATCAAGAACATTTAACAGCACTCTTTTTGAATACGAAAAATGAGATTATACGACGGAAAGATATTTTTAAAGGGACGGTTAACAGTTCAGTAGCGCACCCGCGTGAGAGTGCGAAATGTTCCTTAGTGAAAAGCTAGGGCTCTAATTTTTATAAGAGAAGGCTTATTTCGAAAAGTAGAATGAAGGGGTAACGTCCGGAAATACTTTCTTTAAGCTCCGCCATGCGATTTGTTACGTAAATAATAAATGGTATGAAGCGCGGTAAAGTCGGCAGAAAAATTTAGCAGTGATTTGATATGCCGGAAGTCGGTTAATAAGATGAGGAGAACGAAGTTATGTGGACCAATAAGTAAGTAGAGGTTGAGTAAGAAGTCTCGCTATGAAAGACCTTCTATTTTTACAGGAAATAGCCAACTTATTTATTGAAAGTAGCCATCTAAGTTAACCTAAATGATAGAAATAAGTCAACATTGAAAGCAGAAGCTAGGTAGAATTTACGTTCGTTGAACTAGTTGATTGGTGACAGTCATTTACTTCTGTGAGAGCGAAGGCATGACCTTTGATCTGTCTAATCAACAGGGAGGAATAGCCTTCAGTCAATTGTGTAAAAGAGTATGATATAAAGCACAATTGATGGAACGCGGTATGCGGTGAAAGCTGCACGTACCGTGTGGTGTGGGGGAAAAATTGGTGATAACTTCAAAAATTTACCTATCACAATTATTTAAAGAAGCCGTAAAATATCCAACTGCGCGAATTATTATTGGACATAACCATCCATCCGGCGACCCAGAACCATCGCAAGCAGATTTAATTTTTACCAAACGAATGATTGAGTGTGGTAATTTAATGGGAATTGAATTATTGGATCATATTATTATTGGACAAGATAATTATTTAAGTTTAAGAGAAGTTACCAATATTTTTGATTAGGTTAATTACGTAATTTTAAGAAATTTGAATTGGCTATACGAGTCTAAATGTTAACGATAGAACAACTAAAAAACGATAAGGCCTGCAGTTAAAAAGATAACCAGTTAAAGATGAAACTAGATGTTTTATAACATTGGCCAAGTTGAAAATAGATAAGTTAAATTTAAAAAATGATTGAATCACTTGAGCCTTTTTTTCAACGCGTCTACGATGGCATTTATTTTCATTGAATTGGTATCGACTTTGCATCATTATTGTGAGAGGATTCTTAAAGTTAAGCCATATTGCTTGTTAACAAAATGAAAACGTGTTACAATAAACTTATGTTTTTGTTAAGGGAAAGTTTGAATTATAATTTGTTTTACCATAAGGGAAAGTTGATTTATATTTAGTTTTACCATTCACAGAAATAAATATTTACGTGCATAGGCACAAAGGAGTTCATTATTAATGGAACAAGGAACAGTTAAATGGTTTAATTCAGAAAAAGGTTTTGGATTTATCGAACGTGAATCTGCTGATGATGTATTTGTTCATTTCTCAGCTATCCAAGGTGAAGGGTTTAAAACTTTAGAAGAAGGTCAATCAGTTACTTTCGACGTTGAAGAAGGCGCTCGTGGACCTCAAGCAGCTAACGTACAGAAAGCTTAATTTTAATTAAATCAATGATGCGGTTAGGACTTCGGTTCTAACCGTTTTTGTGTTATTAAGATAATTGCCAGCCACTAGATGCCTTAGTGCATTGAATGTTTCGTAATGATAACATAAAGCAAGTAAAAAAAGCAATTGCTAACCTCTAGGTGACTCAGTACATTGAAAGGGCTGAAAGCTTCGATTTAACCATTACCGAATGAATTTACTTTGTAAGGAACTGTAAAAAATTGATATACTATAGAGGAGATGAGGTGTCGAAATGAAAGTAGAATTAATATCATGTGGAACAGAATTATTATTAGGCGATATTATTAATACCAATGCGGCTTATTTAGCGAATGAATTAGCCAATATTGGTGTGAATATTTATAAACAAACAACAGTAGGAGATAATCCTGAACGATTAAAAAGAGCCTTAGAATTAGCCTTTGAAGCAGCTGACACTGTTATTATTACGGGAGGGTTAGGACCTACTGATGATGACTTAACCCGGGATGTTGCTGCCGAATTTATGGGAATGCCCCTTGAATTTCAAGAATCGGTCTGGCAAGAGATTGTTGATTATTTAATGGGAAAAAATCCTTATTATCAATTGGCTGACAATAATCGCAAACAAGCGATGGTGCCACAAGGCGCTATTATTTTACACAATCCGATTGGTACTGCGCCAGGATTAATATTAGATAAAGACGAACGGCGAATTGTTTTAATGCCGGGGCCTCCTCGAGAAATGAAACGGATGTATCACGAACAAGTAGAACCTTATTTGAAATCAAAAAGTCATCAAGTTTTTGCATCGCGTTATGTTCGCTTTTTTGGAATTGGTGAATCATTATTAGAAACAAAAATTAAAGATATTTTAGATCAACAAACGAATCCAACGATGGCTTTATATGCTAAAACAGCAGAAGTATTATTAAGAGTGACCGCATCAGGTGAAAATGAAACAGAGTGCTTATCTTTGATAGAAACGGCACTCCAACCGATTAAAGAACGGGTAGGTGAGTATATCTATTTAGTCGGTACGTCGGAAGTTTCTGAAACACAAACCGAAATGCATCGTGTACTAGCTCGAACACTGATTGACAATCAATTAACGATTAGTGTAGCCGAGTCACTAACAGGTGGGGATGTAGCGTCATTACTAATTGAACAAAGTGGTGTTTCACAAGTGTTTAAAGAAGGGATTGTATGTTATTCCAATGAATCAAAAATAAGCACCGTTGGCGTGAAAGAATCAACGCTTAACCAATTTGGTGCTGTGAGTAGAGAAGTCGCAAGAGAGATGGTCATAGGGGTCGCAAAAAGACTCAATGCTGATGTCGCAATCGCGACAACGGGTTTAGCTGGGCCTGAAAGTGATGAAAGTGGTAAACCAGTTGGCCTAGTGTATGTCGGAACTTATTATAAGGGGCAAATTGAAGTAAAAGAATATCACTTCTTTGGCGACCGGGCGCTTATTAGGGACCGTGCGGCCAAAAACGCCTTGAATCAATTAAGATTAATGATCAATCGCGTCAAAGATAAATAGGTCTAGAGGCCGATTAAAGAATCACCTTTAACCTGTATAATAATAATATAGAATAAAGGAGGTCTTTAAAATGCATATGATATTTCATTATTTACCTTATGTATTATTAGTATTAATTTACTTCGCCTTACTAGCAAGTATCTTTACAAAGCAAGCAACATTTAAATATAAAAAAGTAACTCAAATTTCAAGTGGTGCCTTGATTATTGTTCTGTTTGCGAATTTATTGTCTGCGATTATTTCCGGTCGTTATTCAGATGTACCTGAAACCAATATCGTAGCCATATCAACCGGTATTTTTGCGGGACATGCACTCATTTCCTGGTTGTTTGATTTATTAGATCGCCGCTTCCACCAAAACTGGTTAAGAGTGATTTATTATATTGGCATGGGACTCGTTGTATTGACCAGTTACTATGCTGGAGTTGATACCTATGCGGTCCACCCGATAGACGGTATGATTGGCACGACCGTTATTATTTGTTCTTTGGTGGTAGCTTGTACTATTCCTTTCTTTGGAATGGCGTTGTTAATGGATATGGTCACTATGCGTAATCGTGCACCTAAAAACTATAAATTTAAACCGACTCAAGATAAATTAAATCATTATCGTGAACATGGTTTATCTGAACAAGAAATCATCTTTTTCCGTCAACAAATGGCCGAAGCCAAAGAGCGGATTGAAAATATTGAAGTGGAAATGAATAAAGTGGCTAAATTAAGAGTTATTGAAAATCGTCACAATGTAGTAGCCGTTTCAAAACAATTTTTCAAAGATATTGTTAATGAACCTGAACGGGTAGCTCAAGCAGGTATCTTCTTAAATAAATTATTACCATCATTAGAAGACTTAACCGCTAAATATACCGAGATATCTGGTCACGTTGCTAAAAATAAACAAACCTATTTAATCTTAGAAAAAAGTGCTCTGACAATTGACAATATTTGTGAATCCATTACAGAGAGCTATGTCCATTTCCATCAATCATTATATAATGATTTACAAGATGAAATAAAATTAGCGAATCGTGCGCTTAATAAGGAAATAGATGACACAACTGAACAAGATACGATTGATGAGTTAGTGAGCGACCCATTTAACTTTGAGGAGGAATAATATATGGCTGAAAAAGATACTGAAAGCTTATTTGATGAATTAATTGGCGAAGCGACATCATCAGAAGTTGAGGAATTAATTAGTAATCCTTTTGATGAAAAAACAACCCATGATGAATTAACAAGTGTTCAAAAAGATTTATTAGATGCTCAAATGTTATCGAAGCGTCAAATAACGAATAGTAAACTGATTGACCGTTTACCTGAACATCGTCAAAAGCAAGCGAAAGATTTAGCTAGTCAAATTGACGAAACCAACATGAATGCTGTCATTGCTTATGGTTCCAATGCCCAAAAGAAATTAAGTGAGTTCTCACATTCAATGTTAAATCGTGTTCAATTAAAAGATACTGGAGAAATTGGTGATTCATTAACCGAATTGATGACTCAATTACAAAAATCTAATCCAAAAGATTTAACCGCTGAACCTAATCTTTTTAAACGATTATTTGGAAAGGTGAAAGCTTCAATTTCCGAAACACAAATACAATACCAAAAAATCGGTAGCCAAATTGATAAAGTAGCCATCCGTTTAGAACGTGAGAAAAACGAGTTGTTAAACGATAACTTAATGTTAGAACAATTATACGAGAAGAATAAAGATTACTTTGAAGCACTCAATATTTATATCGCTGCCGGCGAAGTTAAAATGCAAGAATTACAAGAAAAAATTATACCTGAAGCGATTGAAAAGGCTAAAAAAAGTAATAGTCAAATGGATGTTCAAGTCGTCAATGATTTAAATCAATTTTTAGATCGTTTGGATAAGCGAACGCATGATTTACGATTAACTCGCCAAATGACGATTCAACAAGCACCCCAAATTCGTATGATTCAAAATACGAACCAAGCATTAGCTGAAAAAATCCAAGTATCTGTGCATACGGCGATTCCATTATGGGAAAACCAAATAACCATTGCTTTAGCCTTATTAAGACAACAAAATGCTGCAGTTTCTCAACGTCAAGTTTCGGAAACAACGAATGATTTATTATTAAAGAACTCTGATATGTTGAAACAAAGTGCTATCGATACCGCGCGAGAATCTGAACGTGGTGTGATTGATATTGAGACCCTACAAAAAACGCAAGCTAACTTAATTGAAACTTTAGAAGAAACCTTGCAAATTCAATCAGAAGGGCGTCGCCAACGTGCTTTAGCTGAACAAGAGTTACAAGCAATGGAGCTTGATTTAAGAGATAAATTATTGCAAATAACGGCCGAACAAAAGCAACAAGAAGCCAATCGCACTCAGGATGATAATTATCAATTTTAATATAAAAAACGGAAAGAAATCAACATTTCTTTCCGTTTTTTTTT
>NZ_BCQX01000005.1 GCF_001552295.1 Globicatella sanguinis NBRC 15551
GTAATACCTAACCTCATTAAGACGCAGTTTGAGGCCACTCAACCACTGCGCTTTTAATTGCCGAGCAATAAGTTGATTGAATTTTTCAAAGTAATACCTAACCTCATTAAGACGTAGATTGAGGCCAGTCAACCACTGTGCTATAAAACAATTTGATGGAAACAAACTGAACTTTTAAAGTTCTTCTCAACATCAAGCAAAAAATAAATTGATTATTCTCCATTTCAATCGCCCCTGTGCGTTGTAGAATAGCGATTATCAAAATATAAAATGCCGGTTAAAAGTGCCTGAGCTTTTGTTCATCTTAATAAAAAAAGACTGGAAAGAAATCATTGAGATGCTCCCCATAAAGTAGACTTATTATTTATAGTATCTACCGTACGGGGCCATTCACATTGATTTCTGCCCAGTCTCATTTTTTAAAATTATTTTTTGTCTATAAGGTTTTTGACCCCGTCTACAGCGCCTTTAACAACATCCTTTACTTCTTCTGCAGCATGCGCTACAGATTCAACTGCTTCTGCTGCTTCATGTTTTAAGTCAGTAGAAGTTGCTTTTGCTTTAGCTTGAACATCTTCTTTCGTCGCTTCTGCTTTATCCATCGCATCATGGGCTTTATTTT
Source organism: Globicatella sanguinis NBRC 15551 (assembly GCF_001552295.1). Lineage (GTDB taxonomy): Bacteria > Bacillota > Bacilli > Lactobacillales > Aerococcaceae > Globicatella > Globicatella sanguinis. The sequence continues at coordinate 623 of NZ_BCQX01000005.1, forward strand.
TTAAATTAGCTCCAGTTGCTTCAACTTTACCTTCAACTTCAGTTTTTTTGTTGCCTGTTACTCGTCCAACTAATTCTTTTGCTTTTCCTGCTAATTCTTCTAATGACATAAAAACACTCCTTTAATTATGATTAACTCTATTATAACGGATTTAAAATAAAATACCTACTAATTAAAATAGTTTTCGATGAATTTATCGATTTGATCTTTGTCTCGGGCTTTTTGTGCAGCCGAAATATTCGTTGGATTGAGGTATATACGCAAGGCCTCTTGTGACGTTTCAGTAAAAGCCACAATCGCCTCGCCTTCATCTTCATAAGTCATACGTTTAACTTCCGGATATTGTTTAGACAGTTCTTCAATTAAATCTTCTGCTACTGCCTCTCTTAAAACACGGTACATTTCAGCTTGCGGAGCCGGTATCATATAGGCATCTACCTTTACAAAATCCTCTGCATCCTTATTCTTTTTGTTTTTTTACTTTTTTACTCGCCATTAATTTATTTCCACCTAACGATTCATTTCATATTGATCCATAAATTGAGCATCGGGTTCCTTGACTAATCGCTCCAAAATATCAATAACTGCTTGTTCTTCATTCGATCCGATTTTATATTGACAATGTAAGGCTAAGTCAGTATCTGCATTACTCATCGCGACGCTATATTTGACTTCCTTCATCATTGATTCATCATTTAAACTATCACCAAAAGCCATTACTTCTTCTGCTTTAATTTGATAACGTTCTTTGAAAAATTGGATAGCACTCCCTTTGCCACCGTCGTAATGATAAGCATCAACCCAATCATCACCACTTGTTACCACTGATAAATCTGCAAATTGATCACTTAACTCTTTCGCAATGACTTTATTGCGAGCTAATGAACGTGGACTAAAAATAGCAATTTTAGTTGCCACTTGATCTTCAGGAATTTCTGAAAAATCTTCAACAATTTTATATTCATTGTTATATTTCAATATTTTTTCAAAACCGACTCCCTCTGAGACATTCATATAAGAAATCTCGCCAGTACTGATACAAATAAAGAAGTTATCTTTTCCTTCAAAGTAATCACAGAGCTTTAAAAATGTTTGACGTTCAATGCCGATTACTTGCTCAACTTCATGGTCACACATTATAAAGTTGCCATTATCACCAGCTAAATGAAGCTTCTCTAAAACGGATGGAGAGAAAAACTCCACAATCTTATGATAAGAATTGCCGGTCGCGATACAAACCATCACGCCTTGTTGGGTTAATTGTTCCACTACCGCTTCAAATCGTTCGACATCATAAGTCTTATCAGCTCTCAATAATGTTTGATCCAAATCAATTGCTACTAATTTAATCGACATTCAAAATCCTACTTTCTTCTAAGGTAATTCATTGCCAGCACTCAAATAAATATCATACCATTCCGGTCTAGATAATGCTACTTCGGTTCCGGCCGCCATCTTCGTAAGTCTATCAGGGTTCATTGAACCGATAATCGGTTGCATATTAGCTGGATGACGTAAAATCCAGGCCATGACCATTGCTTCAAATGAAACACCTTTTTGCTCTGCGTACATTCCTAAAGTGGTGGTTAATTTTTGATATTTTGGATGTTTCATAAATAGCCCTTGCCCCAAGTCCACTTGGAATGGTGACCACGGTTGAATCGTCATTTGTTGTAAACGACTAAACTCCAATAAGCCACCTGTGTGATTAACCGATGGTTCATTTAACATATTAACATTGAGTCCTTCATCAATGAGAGGTGTATGTGCCGGCCCAAATTGTAATTGATTGACATCGAGTGCTTGATCGACATAATGTTGTAATAATTCAATTTGCGCACGATTTTGGTTGCTTACACCAAAATAACGAACCTTACCACTTTCATATAGGTGATTAAACGCTTCAGCTACTTCTAACGGTTCCATTAAAGTATCGGGACGATGTAATAATAAAAAGTCCAAATAATCCGTATCTAAACGTTTTAAGATACCCTCTACTGATTCTAAAATATGTTCTTTCGAAAAGTCAAAATAACCTTGACGAATCCCCACTTTTGACTGTAAGAAAATCGCGTCACGTTTAATGCCAGCGGCTTTTAATCCTGCAGTAAATACTGCTTCTGATTGTCCCCCACCATAAATATCAGCATGATCAAAGAAATCGATTCCTGCTTCATAGGCAGCCTTAATAACCGTAGCCGCATCCTGTGTAGATAAACTTGCCATACGCATACATCCATGAGCTAATTGACTTGCCTCTAATGATGATGAGCCGATTTTAATCTTTTTCATAAACTTGTCTCCTCAATTAATCTGATATTATTAGTTTAACACATCATTTTTTAAATATCTTTAATTTAGCGTGAAAATCATGTCAAAAAATTTGTAAACCTGATGTAAAGATATACGGCTAGGCATAAACTTTAACAATTCTTTTTGGTTCCATTTATTTCTTTAGAGCGCAGCTTTACTGCTCCTACTAATATTGCCCCTATGGTTGAGTGGTCTCACCCTACGTCTTAATGAGCTTAGGCATAAAAGTGATAAATTCAACCAGGTTATTGCAACGAAGACTTCGTTTTTCTACTTCTGGTCTTCTCCCAACTGCGCGAGGGTGGGCAGACGAAGTAAAAATTATTTAATTTTCTACTTCTCGCCCCTCCCTAAACATTAAACTAAAAATGGCCTATCCCCTGTGTCAAACAAGAAATAAGCCATTTAATTGAAAGTCCGGATTGATGGTGGTAGTACAAACTAACGGTTTCCACTGCAACAACTATTCTCAACAGTATTCAAGCAATCATATGCTTTTAATTGCCTCCGTTACCTTAATGCTTAATGTCAGGAACTCCCCTATTTATGAATACTCGTTCATTTGTTGATGAGGTAGCCCAGCAAATTGATTAATTGGATCTTTATAACTACCAATAGTGAGTAGCATCAAACCGTGTCTAAAAATTCATGTCATCCCTACTGCACTGTCCTGAGGTGGACGTAAAAAGCGAAAACCTCTTGTTTTCTACTTCTTGGCCATTAACAAATTTTTTCAAAGGGAGGCCAACACAGCGAACATTCATGCTTCTTAGCCTTCAGCTGTTCCTTTTCTGCCGCTACTTTAATTTTCTAGACCAACACAGCGAATATTCTTGATTCTATGCCCACTAACCATTATATTTTTTCAAGAATGATTTTCCAATTGAAGCCATAGCCAATATTAAAGGCTTTAGAAAAACTATTTTGGTTTAAAGCCACCCCAACATTTTGTAAAGAGTTGGCATAAAGAATGGCTTGATTTAAATTAACATCTTGGAAAGATTGTCCTACTGGCAATTCATTTTCATACATTAATTGCTCCTCTTTAAAAATCCTAATACGCACTTTAGCTTGAGAGGCATCCCATTGGTCAAAGGTATCGTAAGGGATATTGGTCCATAATGACCCATAGCGCTCATCATGGATAGCAACATGACCTTCTATCGAATTCTCTTTAATAGTTGGTTCTGGAATATCAAATAATTCTAAGTCATCAATCGCTAATTCAGGCCCGACATTTTCTAAATTAATCTTTCCACTAGATGAAAAGCCAAAACCAATTACCAAACAAAAAAGAGCAAGACAATATAGCAATCATTTGTGCTATACCGTCTTTGCTCTCATTAGATTGTTTACGTTACCCATCAATGAACTTACTTGAATATTTGCTGTTATATTAATAAATTCAGCAATCATAAGCAAGTGTTATTGTATCTAAAAGTTTACTGACAATGCTTATTCTGCTACTTCAAAAGCTGGAATTAAATGTCCTTCTTTAGATAATTCGTCAACAAAATCATAAACTTCTTGTGAAGTAAAAGCTTTAACTAATGCTTTAGTAGCATCAGAATCTTTGTCTTCTTCACGGACAACCACTTGTAAAGCAAAGGTATTCTCTGGATCTTTTTCTAACATTAAAGCATCACTTGTTTTTAATCCAATTTTCGCAATATATGTTGGATAATTGAAAACTAAATCTACCCCATCTTCATAAGCTGCAGTTAAGTTTAATAAATCAATTTCGGTAAAGGTTAAATTCTTTGGATTTTCTTCAATGTCATCAAGCGTTGCGGTATGATCTGTTCCTTCTTTTAGTTTGATAACGTCATAAGAATCTAAAATTAATAATGCACGTGCCATATTGGTTGCATCAGAAGGAATCGCTACTTCTGCCCCATCTTCAATGTCTTCAATTGATTGATACTCTGGCGCATAAAAACCTACAACTGGATTATAAATTGTTTGTACCGCTACTAAATCTGCATCATTAGCCTCATTATACATTTCCATAAAAGGGGCATGTTGCGCAAAGTTAGCATCCACTTCATCATGGAATAATGCTTCATTGTATTGGATATTGTCTGACACTTCGACTAATTCAATTTTGTAAGGTGCTTCAACAACTTCCCCTGCAATTTCGACAATATCAGTCATCGGTGGTAAGTGAGAAGCAACTTTAATAACCACTTCATCCTCAGCATTTACTGCTGGTAAATTAAATAAACTTAACGCACCCATTGTTGCTAAAAATAATTTGAACTGTTTTTTCATTTTTTATCCCCCTCTTAATTTATACGCTTATCAAAATGTTTGGCTAATTTAAAACCAGCCCATTGAATTATTTGCACTAATAAAATCATGACTACAATCGCAATATACATGATGTCAGTCTCATAGCGTTGATAGCCATAACGAATCGCAAAGTCTCCAATGCCACCACCACCAACCACTCCCATAATGGTCGAATACGAAAGAAAACTTACAAAAGCTGTCGTAAATCCAATGACTAGAGAACTCTTGGTTTCTGGTATTAAAAAATATCTTACTAATTGAAATGTCGTTGCCCCCATTGACCGAGCTGTCTCAATAATCTCCGGACCTAACTCCAATAAAGATTGCTCGACAAAACGGGCATATAATGCCACCGCAATTAACATTAGTGGAAACGACGCTGCAATGGGATCGCCGGTTGCACGTCCATATACTTTTCTAACAACTGGTTGTAAAGCGACAACTAGTAACAGAAATGGAAACGAACGGACAATATTCACGAAAGCATTTAATATATTATTGATTAATTGATTTTCAAGCGGTTTTCGTTTGGCAGTTAAATACAGATAAATCCCCAATGGCAAGCCTAAAACGATGGCTGCTGCACAAGCTAATAGCATCATCGTTCCCGTTTCAAATAACGACTCAGCAAGTTTCGGTAAATACTTAGTCATTCTAGTTAAAAATTCATCCATCTGCTAACACCTCTTTAACATATTGTGAATAGTTGGCATGAGGTGAAACTTCATTGGTGGGTTGATTTTCAATAATCTCTATCAATCGTCCCTTTTCCATGATACCAATACGTTGACAAATCGACTTCATGATGGATAATTGATGCGTTACTAAGACCATCGTAATGGCATATCGTTGATTAATATCTTTTAAAATACGAACAATTTCCTGAGCCGTCATTTCATCCAATGCACTGGTAGGTTCATCAAGTAATATTATTTTAGGATTAATGATTAAGGCTCTAGCAATCCCTACCCGTTGCTTTTGCCCACCTGACAATTGACTTGGATAATGATGTCTTTTATCATTCAATCCCACCGCTTCCAACACTTGATCAATGGTTAAAGGGTTGTCAAAGGTGTGAAGTTTTAACGGTAATAGAATATTTTCTTCTACTGTCAAATTATCCAGCAAATTGAATTGTTGAAAAACCATGGCGATATCTTTACGCACCTTACGCAGTGAGGCCTCTGATAGCTGATTAATCCGATTACCATCAACCATCACTTGCCCCTCATCCGGTTGTAATAATCCATTAATAAATCGAAGCACAGTTGATTTACCTGCACCACTTTGCCCGATTAAACCAAAAATTTCGGATTGATTAATCGTTAAATTTAAATCAGACACCGCTGTAAGGGTCGTGTGGTTCGTATTAAAACGTTTCGTAACACCCTCTAATTGAATCAATTAATCACCCTATTTCTTTATTTTGAATTAGCTAACTCATTTGTTATTATAGCCCATTTATAACTAAAATACAAACTAAAAATATAACAGATTTTACTATTAATTAAAACAGCATTGTTTGTGAAGTACTTCCTAAAATAAAACGTTTCACTAACTTATTTATAGGGATTATGATTAAACTAATATTCATAAATTTTAAAGCGTTCGATAACAGAATCAGCACATCATTGATACAAATAACACAAAAGCTTAACCAGTAGCCACTGTTATTTATTTCACCTTAGTCCGCAGTGTTGACTCTCGCTCAAAATAACCTATCGTTTGCTAAAAATATAACTTCACAGACACAGATAACCAACATCTATAGAGTATCAATAACTAACCTCTCACATCATGATACTTCTAGACAACTTGCTTTATCGATTATTTAGCTACTAATTGTTGAATTACCGGCTCAATCACTTGATTCCAATAATCCCAATTATGATCGCCTTCTGCTTCATAAAAGTTAACTGTTATACTTTTTTGCTTTAACCAGTGGTAAAAGTTTTTGTTATGTTGATAAAAATCATCTTCTCTGCCACAATATAGTTCTATTTTAGGCCATTGTTTAACACGCTTTGCTAAGACACTTAAATCTAGCTCTTGTTCAATTTCACTAGGTGTTTTACGAATAAAAATATTTTTGAGCGTTGGTGGCAGTTGTTGATAATCTTGATAATCAAGACCGTCCATCCCTTTCGCAATAATACGACTCGACATGGCTGTAATTTTACTAAAGATATGCGCATATAAAAAGCCTAATCGTAAAGCCCCATAACCTCCCATCGATAAACCAGCAATCCAAGTATCTTCTCGTTTATCGGAGAGATTAAATAATTGCCTCGTTTCAGCAACTAGGTCTTCAGCTACCATCTTACCGTATGATTCTGCATCACTAAAATCAACATAAAAACTATTTTCACCATTGGGAAAAATGATTGCGATATGATATTTTTCTGCTAACTCCAGCACTCGAGTACGCTTAATCCAATCATCATGACTCCCACTCCAACCATGAAGAAGATATAATGTTCGCAATGGCTGCTGAGTAGTTGGAATCATCGCATTGTAATAAACCTGTCTATTTAAGTTTTTAGAAAAGAAACTCGCTTGAACTAACGTCATAAAATAACCCCTTTCGAATTGGTTCATACTACTCCACTTTTATATTACAAAAAATACCACTAAATAGATATTAAAAGAGCCGACCTAGGGAATCGACTCTTTTGGTTTCTTATGAATTTAAAATATAAATTAATTCAAATACGGCTGCTTTTAGATCTTCTGAATCGATGGATTGAATAATTGATAAGTATTGTAAGTCTGATTTATTCTCATGGAATTTAAACCATAATTTTTCTTTATCCCAATATTTTACTTGGGCTTGGTTCAAGATTTCAAATAGACGTTGCTCAATATCTTGCTTCTCAATTTTCTCAAATCCTAACAGTTCAATTTTTGCTGAATCCGTCATTGAAATTGTCACCGTATTCAATTGTTCATCTGCTATCGCTGGATACCCTTCAACTTCAAATGCTTCTGTCGCTGAGAATACTAAATGATGTTGACGCCCTTCTGGTAAAATGTTTTCTGGATCATCAATCGTTAAACTTAAAACGCCATCTTCTACCACAACGGTTGTAACAGCACGATGATGGTCTACTTCTTCAATGAGTTCAAATTGATTGTTTGGTCCTGGATAAATTTTCCAAGTGATATCTGTTGGTAAATCATGTCGCATATTCTCAACGGGTTCTAAATCCAATGGAATAATAGCGCCCGCTTTCGCAAACACTGGCATTTCAGATAAACCACGATAAATATCGAGTGATGCGCCACCTTTATATCTTAAGTTCGTATGAACATCGTACCATTCACCTTCAGGAAAATAGATTTTTTCCTTACTCATTTTGACATCTAGTAATAATTTTGAAGTAATAGGTAGTACTAACAATTCTGTACCAAAATAGTATTCATTGTCGTATTTATAAACTTCAAGATTATCAGATTCCTCATAATACAATGGGCGAATTAAAGGTATGCCTTCTTCAGCAGTTAATACGTTAAATGTATAGAGATAAGGTAATAATTCATGACGTTTTCTTAAGTAATCCGCAATAATCATCTCTTCCATTAACGGATAACTCCAAGGTTCTTTACCTGTAAATAGACTACTTGAACTATGAAGACGATTAATGGGACTAAACACACCATACTGCACCCAACGCACCATCAATTCATCATCACGGTAACCATTCATATGTCCACCAATGTCATGACTCCACCAAGTATACCCAATATTAGTTGCGGTTGAAGTCATATACGGTTGAAACTGTAAGGAATCCCAAGTAATAAATGAATCGCCTGAAAATCCTATTGGGTAACGATGACTACCTGGTCCAGCATAACGTGATAAAATTAAGGGTTCCTTTCCTCGTTCTTCCATATCTTTAAAATGATAATGATTCAACAGTAACAACGGATCTAGTCCATTAATTTCAGTTCCTTGTTGCCAATCAATCCAGAAGAAATCAATCCCTTGCTCTTCTAATGGATGCATCACATCTTTAAAGTATGCCTCTCTAAACGCCTCATCTGTAAAATCAAAAATAGCAGGTTCTTCAATCTCGGTATTTAAATTTAATCTTTTAGCAACAGCTGGATAACAATCTTCATAAGCGCGTATCCCATCAGCCGGATGAAGATTAATGGAAATGGCTAGCCCTTCATCATGAAGCCACTTTAAGAATCGTTCGGGATTTGGGAAATAGTCTTTATTCCAAGTATAGCCTGTCCAAGAACTGCCAAAGCGTTCCGGAATTTGTGTCAAATGCCAATCCATGTCAATGACTGCCACAGATAATGGAATATTCTTCGCTTTAAAAGTCTCGACCAATTCTTTGTAAGACTCTTCAGTATACTTCCAATAACGACTCCACCAGTTTCCTAATGCATAACGTGGTAATTTTGGGAGAAACCTGTTAATTTAAAGTACGTATGCAGACCTTGATTATAATCATGCCCAAATGCCAATGCATAAATATCAATCGAGTCAAAATCCTTACGAACAATATCCCCCACTTCATTAATAAATTGTGAGTTGGAGTCATCTAAAATGGTAAATCCTTTAAAACTCATTACACCGTCTTCTAAAGGTATCGCACCATCCACTTCGTCTAAAGTACGGGTTGTGCCTTTTAAATTAATAAATTCATCGCCATAATACCAACGATTGCCATGTGGGTAGAAAGCAAAATTAAAATCGATGTATAAACTTTTCTTAGAGAATGGCTGTTCTTTTTGGTAATAAAGATGGAATTTAGGTGAGTAAATTTCCAAAATCTCCTCAGTTTCAACTACATCATATTCAATCTTCTCTATCTGTTCGATTTCACGATTCATCACACTTTGAGTTTTTGAATCTACAAACGTTCCTGTTTCTGAATATTCTAAACGGACAACTTCATTACTTAATAATGAAATACGATATTTTTCGCCAATAAATTGCATTTTCAACCTCCTACATTTGTTTAACACTTTCTCTTACTTCTAATTCGCCATCCATAATAATGGTCTGTTGAATATTTTCTTTCGGTATGCCTTTAATTGGCACCATAATTTGCCCAAGGGCGACCTCGCCTTTTACATTTTGAAAAAGATTCATCGTTGTTAATTTAGGTGAGATCAGTTCTGAAAATTGAATATTATCAAAACTAATGACCGAACAATCATCCGGTACAGAATAGCCCCGTTCTTTTAATTGAGAAATTAGCTGAATCGCTAGTAAATCAGCTGTTACAATAATCGCGGAATATTGATCGATATTTTCAATCACTTTGTCCAATTGTTCATTATAAAAGACACGCTTAGAATTAAACGCTAAACCATGTGCAACTAAGCCTTCTTGATAACCTGCTAAACGTTCCTGAATAACACCATGTTCATTCAAATTAACACGATAGGTCAAGAATGCAATATCATGGTGTCCTCTTGATACCAAATGACTGACTAAATCATGTGCTATTTTTTTATCATCTGAACGTACAAAATAAAGATGCTCTTTCTCTTTTAATTCCCTTAGTTCAGCTTCATCATAATAGGTATCGATAAAGGTAATCGGTTCTTGGATAATCTTCATAGCATCGACCATGGTCTGCTGATTAAACCCCACTCCTATAAAACCACTGAACTGCCAATTATTTCTAATGACACCAATGTCGTCCACTGAGTTAATGGTTTGAATTAAAACAAAATAATTTTCTTTACGACTAATGGTTTCGATTCCTTCTAACAACTGTCCAGCGAAAGGATCGTTAAAATTATAAATTTCTTGATCAGTGTAAAATAACAAGCCGATTAATTTAGAAGATGAATTGACTAATGCTTTTGCGTTCATATTCGGAGTATAATTATATTCTTTAATAATGTTATTAATCTTATCAATTGTCTCTTGAGAAACTTTATTCGTGCGGTTATTCATGACATTTGAAACGGTTGTCACGCTCACATTTGCTAATTTGGCTATATCTTTGATTGTGATCTTCACTTTGTCACACCCCTTTCAAATTCTTAGGTTTAACGTTAAACCTTTTGGTATAAAATTTAGTACTTAATAAAAATTAAGTACTTTTCGATTTAGGTTTAACGTTAAACTTAAACTTTCAATTACATGATAACGATTTCTTTTGTGCTTGTCAATAGTTTTTCTAAATATATTTAAAAGCACTTGCGAAATCGATAAAAAATAATGGTATAAGAAAGCGAAAGTATAATTCTCTCGCTTCTTACACCACTAAATTTGTGAGTTTTTCTTTTATGGGCTCTATATTATTTAGTGTGGGTGAACAGAGTCATTTCTTTTCACCCACATCATTTGACAAAGAGCCCTTTTATGAAATTTTCGTAATAGTTAGCCCTTCGATTACATTTCTTCCGGAGCTGCAATCCCTAATAAGTTTAAGGCATCTTTAATCACAATAGTCGTTGCTTTAACTAAGGCCATACGCGCTGGTCTTTGTGCGTCGTCATCTAATAAACGAGTATTGCCGTAATATTTATTAAATAATTGTGCTAATTGAACAGCGTATTTAGCAATTACAGAAGGCTCATATTTTTCCATCGCTTGTGTTACGACTTGAGGGTATGCTAATAACTTTTTAGCCACTTCCCAACTGTAGTCATCTTCTAATTGATAATCAACATTCGCATCGATCGCTTGACCATATTTACGCATTAAGCTCATTGCTCTGGCATAAGTATATTGCACATATGGACCGGTTTCCCCTTCAAATTGAACGATTTCTTCTAATTTAAAGTCAAAACTATTCATGCGGTCTGTCTTCAAGTCGTGGAATACAACCGCCCCAACCCCGACTTCTTTAGCGACTGCTTCTTTATTCGCTAATGTCGGATTTTTCTCATTAATTTGTTGGAAGGCTAAATTGATCGCATCATTTAACACAACTTCTAATAAGATGATTTTTCCTTTACGTGTTGATAATTTCTTACCGTTTAAAGTGATTAAACCAAATGGCACATGAATCATATCATCGGCCCAGTCACGTCCCATGCGTTTTAAGACAGCACGTAATTGTTTAAAGTGACCTGACTGCTCATTACCAACAACATAAACATTCTTAGCAAAATCATAAGTATCTTTACGATATTGTGCCGCAGCTAAGTCGCGGGTAGCATATAATGTGGCTCCGTCAGACTTTTTAATTAAGGCTGGTGGTAAATCTTCCTCGTCCAATTTTACAATTGTAGCACCATTATCAACGGTCGTAATCCCTTTTTCTTCTAATTCATCAATAATCGGTTGCATTTTATCGTTATAAAAAGCTTCACCATTATAAGAGTCAAAAGTAATTCCCAATAAATCATAAACTTTATTGAATTCTTTTAATGATTCATCTTTGAACCAAGTCCATAAACGAATCATTTCTTCGTCACCATCTTCTAAAGCTTTAAAAGCGGCACGTGCTTGTTCTTCAAGTTCTGGTCTTGTTTCTGCTGCTTCATGGAAATCTACATATAATTTTACCAATTCTTTAACAGGATCAGCCTCAATTACCTTATCATCGCCCCACATTTTATAGGCAACGATTAATTTACCAAATTGCGTTCCCCAATCTCCTAAGTGATTAATACGAACGGGTTGATAGTTGGTTTTTTTCGCAATATTAGCAATCGCATTACCGATAACGGTTGAACGTAAATGCCCCATGGACATTGGTTTGGCAATATTAGGTGAAGACATGTCGACTGTCATTGTTGCACCTTTTCCTAAATCAACTGCACCATATTGTTCCCCTTTTTCGATAACGTCTTTAACAATCTCAAACGCAGTAGCTGAACGTTTTAAACGAATATTAATATAAGGTCCTACTGCCTCTACGGTTTGAAAAGCTGAAGTGTCCATTTGTGCCACAATGTCTTGGGCAATTTGTGGGGGTGCTTTTCGTAAAACTCTTGCTAATGTGAAAACAGGAAAAGCCAAATCTCCCATTGATGAATCTTTGGGGATTTCAATTAACGCTTTTACTTCATCGACTGTTAAATGTTCTGCTAAAACTTGTTGTAATTTTTCGGCAAATAATAATTTATTATCCATTTTTTCCTCCTAAAAAGATTAAAAAAACCTCTAACAATGCCAAAATTAACATCGTTAGAGGCGAGTATTTATTAAAATATCGCGGTACCACTCTAATTCCACTATCAAATAGTGCTCTTCTAGTTGTTAACGAAGTCTGGCTCCGAATTAGACAGTTAATCTAATTAAACTAGAAGTGCGGTTCGTTTTCGTGAAATCATTGGCTCTCAACAACCCAACTTGCTGTATCTTTCATTTAAAAACTACTCTCTTCTAGAGTTTGCTCTAAACCTAAAAGTATTTTACCAAAGACTAGAATATTTGTCTACATAAAGCTGAAAGTCATTGCGACGATAAAACTTAGCTTGCTAGTATCCTATAGACCACATGTTATTTAATGCTAAATGCAAATGACGCCATCGCTAAGTCTATTACCATCATGCTGAAGTGCGAACTTAACCCCTCGCTAAGCGTTCACGGATGCGGTTAGATAAGTATTCAACAATTAAAATTAAAACAACTAAACCAATTAAGATAGAACCGACTTCATTCCAACGATAAGCGGACATCGCAAAAACCAATGGTGCTCCGATACCGCCCGCGCCAACTAATCCTAAGATTGTAGCGTCACGTAAGTTCATATCAAAACGGAAAATCAACGTTGATAATAAGCTTGAGCCCAATTGCGGTAAAATGCCACAACGGATTTTTTCAAACGTATTACATCCTGAAGCTTCCATAGCTTCTAAAATATTGGTATCGATATCATCAATTGTTTCATTGAATAATTTAGTTAACATCCCAATGGATGTCACTGATAAGGTCATTAAACCAGCAAACGCTCCTGGTCCGGTCACACGAATAAACATTAAACCATAAACAAAACTTGGTATCGTACGAATCGCCACGACGAATAAACGTACAATCACCACGATCGGCATTGGCATAATCTTTTGTGAAGCGAGAAACGCAATTGGTAATGAGAAGACTGCCCCGACTAAAGTTCCTAGAAAAGCAATCGCCATGGTTTCTAATAATAAATATGGTACTGATTGTTTAGTTAAATTAAACAGAATTTCGGTATTGGGTGAAAAAATCCCTTTAATAATATTAGCAGCGATAGAGCTACCGTTTTTAGTTACTGAAACTTCACCTACAGTAGTAGAAGACCAAATTAATAATGCTACCACTAATATCGTCCAAAAATATTGTGTTGCGCGACTACGATCTCTACTCTCATACATTTCATTTATACGATCGATCATCTTGGTCCTCCTATGATAATTTCTTACGTAAGTAGCCACTAATAAATTCAATAATTGCTACTGTAATAAATAAACAAAGTAAAATCATCCCGACATTTTGGTATTCACGCCAAGAAAGGTTTTCATTTAAAATAATCCCAATCCCACCGGCACCAACATATCCTAAAATTGCTGCATGACGCACATTCCCTTCGAAGGTATACAAACTAGTCGATAAATAGGATGGTAAAACCTGCGGTTGAATGGCTGCCACAAAACTCTTGATTTTATTGGCTCCAGCCGCTTCCATCGCTTCATAAGGTAACATATCAACCGTTTCGATTGTTTCATATAACTGTTTTCCTACGAATGAGAAGGTAAAGAGTGCAATCGCTAATGTCCCTGAGAAGGTTCCTAGACCGAAAATGTAAGTTAAGATTAATGCAGATACTAAAGTCGGCATAGTACGAATCATACTGAGAATGAATTTCATAATACCCGATAATACTTTATTATGGGTTAGGTTAATGGAAGCTACCATCGCAAAAGGAATCGCTAAAAAGGCTCCGATAACAGTCCCTAATACTGACATCTTAATTGTATCCACTAAGGGTCCGAGAACGCCATTAAAAAAACTCCAATTTGGCGGCACCATCCGTCCTAAAATAACAAAGAATTGTTGTCCTCGTTTCATTAAAGTCGACAAATTAAAACCTGTTAATTGCACTGAATAATACATTGCGATTAACACCAAAATCACCACGAAAGGCGCTATTGAGCGAGGCTTTTTAACTACTTTCCCATTCGTTAAGGTGATTTCTTTAGGAGGTAAAATATTATCTCTTAAAGATTTAACCATTAGTTACCACCCATTTCTTCTGTTTGGCCTTTATAGATTAAATTCAATATTTCCGCATCTACATTGCTTGATGGTCCGTCATAAACCACTTCTCCATCACGAATCCCAATGATACGATCACAAAATTCTAATGCAAGCTCGACATGGTGAATATTAATCAAAACAGTAATATCAAACTCTTGATTAATACGTTGAAAGTCTTTCATCACTACATTAGCGGTCACTGGATCCAATGCTGCAACAGGTTCGTCCGCTAAAATAATACTTGGATCTTGTGCTAAAGTACGAGCTAAAGCTACACGCTGTTGTTGACCCCCAGATAATTGGTCCACACGTGTATATGCTTTATCTAAAATCCCCACACGGTCCAATGCTTCCAAAGCTTTTAACTCTTCTTCTTTTTTATAATGGCCCACTAAAACACGCCAAAAGGGAATATCCGGCACTAAAGCATTTAGTACATTCGTAATAACTTTGGCACGTGTTACTAAGTTAAATGATTGGAAAATCATCCCAATTTGACGTCTAAATTTACGTAGACTATCACCTTTTAACGTCGCTACTTCAACACCATTTACAGTTAAATTTCCTTCGCTAATAGGATGCATTTTATTGATTGTTCGAATTAAAGTTGACTTGCCGGCACCAGACAATCCGATTATCCCTACAAACTCACCTTGTTCGATTTTCAAGTTAATATCTTTTAGTGCCGTAACACCATTATCATAACGTTTATAAACGTTTTTGAATTCAATCATTCTAGAACCTCTTTCTTTATTTCACTTTCTCCATTGTACCTAATTTATTTTATTTTTTAAAGTGGTTTTTATCTTTTCATTCAATCTTTACATAAAGTTAATTTAGCTAAATACGGTCTGTTTTTTGATAACGTTTAAATATAAATTATATAAGTTAAATGATCGTTTATTACAATGCGAAGCGAGCAGCCAAAACAAAATTCTTCTAGCTTTTAAACTTTATTGTCCACTTCTATTGAAGGACTATTAAAACCAATAAAAATACCATGCATAATCAGCATTACACATGGTATATAATATTAAACTTTATCTATCACCTTGACTCTTGATAGGTCGTTCATTGTGATTGCGACTCGTGTTCCAAATACTGATGTATTTGTTAAAGACGGGAGTCGGCTACAAGGAGATAGAGACGAAGCGAAAAAGGTATTTACTTCTACTTTCCCCACTTGTAATACTTTTTCAAAAAATCGATTCATTAAACCAATGTTTGATTAGCGGTAATGATCGATACTTTATAGACATCTTCTTCTACACATCCACGTGATAAGTCGGATACAGGTTTGTTTAAACCTTGTAAGATTGGTCCAACCGCTTGGTAATTTCCTAAACGTTGCGCAATCTTATAACCGATATTACCTGATTGGATTTCAGGGAAGATATAAACCGTTGCTTGACCTGCTACTTTTGATTCAGGTGCTTTTTGATCAGCTACAACAGTTGAATAAGCAGCATCAAATTGTAATTCACCATCTAATTCTAATTCTGGTGCTAACTCATGAGCAATGCGTGTTGCTTCGATAACTTTATCGACGTCTTCTGATTTTGCAGAACCTTTAGTTGAGAAACTTAACATCGCCACACGTGGGTCAATGCCGAAGATTTTAGCTGTGTTAGCAGACTCAACAGCAATTTCAGCTAATGCTTGTGCGTCTGGATTAATGTTGATGGCACAGTCAGCAAAAACTAATTTTTGTCCATCCATTTGCGGTGGAATCATGACAAACGCACCACTGGTACGGCTCACACCTGGTTTTGTTTTAATAATTTGTAAAGCTGGACGAACGGTATCACCTGTTGAGTAGACAGCACCACAAACTAGCGCATCCGCCTGTTCCATTTGCACTAACATTGTACCAAAATATGCTCTATCTAATAAGATAGTGCGCGCTTGTTCTTCAGTTGCTTTACCTTTACGAACTTTGACAAATTCATCAACCATTGCATCAAATTCATCATAGTGATTAGGGTCTATAATGGTTAAGCCCTCAATATTCCACAAATTCTTTTTAGCTAATGCTTGAACTGCTGTTGGTTCACCTAATAATATCGGTTCAACTAAATTATCTGACTTTAGGCGGACCGCTGCACCTAATACACGTACATCATCTGCTTCTGGGAATACAATTCGAATGCCTTTACCTTCGATTTTATGACTTAATTCTGCAAACATATCCATGTTTTTACTCGCCTCCAAAATTTTTGCTGAACATTTGATTATTTCATAACCAAATAGTTCTCTAACTACTATGTTACACTTTTTATAGCAAATAATAAACCCTTTTCATAAGTTTTACGCATTATTAATTAATAGCTATAGGTAAAATCCTCATGTTGACGGATGACGTCAACATATTTTTTTGCATAATAGCGGGCCATTGGTAAGTTTTGGTCTAAGTAATTACCGCAATCACGAGCACTTGCTCCTGGAATTTCACCTTCATAATTGGCAATAAATTCAAAACAACGTAATAATAAATCTTTCACCGCTTCAGGCGCCACCTGTTCTGTTAAGATTAAATAAAAGCCAGTACGGCATCCCATCGGGCCAAAATAAATCACTTCTTGTTTATATTGGGCATCATTACGTAAAAAAGTTGCGGCTAAATGTTCAATGGTATGAATTTCAGCGGTATTCATCACCGGTTCAAAATTTGGTGCTGTAAATCGTAAATCATAAGATTTTAATGTGGTCCCACCAACTTGGTCCTCTCTTGATAAATAAATACCCGGTTTTAAATTTGAATGATCGACTGTAAAGCTAGGAATCTTTTCCATTTCCATCATCTCGTCCTCCTCTAGCATTATATTCTTGAATATTATAACAAACTCTTTAATATTTATATACTGTTTCGCAAGGTTATCGGTACCACATCAAAAAAACAGTTGCTTTTTTCTAAACTTTGTTAGAAATCAGCTAACTGTTGGACTTCACGCTATTCATTTCGTTGCTTTAAATTTAGATAGAGATAAGTATACATTGAAAACAATGTTATGATAAATAAACGATAGGTAAAATAAGCATGATGAAAATTGTGATTTTTCAAAATAAACACCCATACAAATGGCACTAAAGCGACCATCAATAATGGGGTTGTGCTTAACCAATGTTGATAACTTTTGACCCCTTTAAAAGACTGCACTAATAAAATGATAAGCCATAAGACTAAAATAATCATAGCGGTTTTAGGTAATAAAATTTTCCACATATTTTTAATAATCTCGATCGCATCTAATACTTCATCCGTTTTACCGCCTGTTCTTAAAGCGATTTGATTCGCAACATTAGCAAATGGATTATCTTTTAATATCACTGATCCGATGGCCCATTTACTAGCCCAAGTTAAGCCAAAGCCCATTAGCCAGGTCCAACCTAAAATCACCGTTTCACTTAAATTATGCTTAAAATGACGCCGATGATGTTGATTAACTAATACAAAATAAATCATCCACGGAAGCGCAAAAGTCAACAATGGTACAGTCAATAAATCGAAAAAGTTCGTCACAGAACCGATAGTGAAAAATAACAGCACCATTTTGGAGAGTCGATAACCATAGCGTTGATGGACTTCTATCACTGCCACTATTCCCAATAAACTGATAATGAAAACCGGTGTATATTGAAGTGAAAGTGGAAAAATCCAAAAATGAATTAATAATAACATCGTTATCAAGAGATACGCATAAGTACGACTAATTGCTTTTTCAACTTTAGTCATTGAAAAATAGAAAACAATAAAAACTAAGAAAATGTTTAAATAACGAATATGCTTATAACTAATAAAGATTAGCATAGGTCTTAAAACCGCAATATCACCGAGCCAATAACGTTCATAACCATTATTCCACATCGCAGCTTGGATGGCCGACAGTTCTTCTTGATTACTTAACTTGTTAAAAATTAAATTATCGGTAAAAGTATCCAGTTTGGTACCTTTAAATTCACCCATCACACTCCAACGCTTAGTTTCATTAGCAATTGTTTCTAATGAATAGCGTAAATTCACTGCAATTTTTTCAAATGGAATCGTATAACTTAATACCATTAAACTAAAATACAACACCACTAATAAAACAAAAAGTAATAATAATTGCCAGAGTATTTGACCTAAATTAGTATGTTTATGCTTCATCTTTTAGCCCTCTTTGGCTCTTTTTATTTTTAAACTCCATTTCAAAGCGTTGTTGGAAATGATAGCATTGAACATCTAAAATAATCCCCGCTATAAAGACAATCATTGCAGCTAAGAAAAAGAATCCCGATACAAACAGTGTTGGGAATCGTTCGACCGTACCAGTTTGACGAAATTCAAACCATACTGGCAAAAATAACAAAGCAGAAATTAAACTGAGTACAAACGCAATAGCCGTAAAATAACGAAATGGACGATAATTCTTTATTAAACGACCAATCGTTTTAATCACTCTAAAACCATCTTTGTAGGTATTTAATTTTGAAACACTTCCTTCAGGACGATCACGATAAGTCACAATCACATTTTTTATTGGTAAATGCTTATCTAAAGAATGAATCGTCATTTCTGTTTCAATTTCAAATCCAGTCGATTGGATAGAAAAAGTCTTTACAAAAGCATAACTAAAAGCACGGTAACCGGTCATAATATCTCGAATATCACTATTAAACATTTGGTTAATGATTAGACGGACTAAGACATTACCAAAATTATGGAAAGGACGTTTATTTTCTTCAAAATAAGTAGAACTTAGACGATCACCAATCACCATTTCTGCTTCTCCACTTAAAATAGCTGCGACCATCTCTGGTGCATACTCTGCAGGATAGGTATCATCTCCATCAATCATGACATAAGCCTCTGCTTCAATATCACGAAACATCGCACGAATCACATTACCTTTTCCTTGTTTCGTTACTCTACGAACGATTGCTCCAGCTTGACTGGCAATTTTAACGGTATCATCGGTTGAATTATTATCATAAACGTAAATGGTTGCTTCGGGTAAGACCGTTCTAAAATCAGCAATGACTTTTCCAATGGTTACTGCTTCATTATAGCAAGGGATTAATACTGCTATTTTATCCATTATTTTCCTCTTTTCATTTTTAAGTAGACTTATCATACTACAAAAATTATTTCATTTCACTAAAAAAAGAGAGATGAAAACGTATTTTCTTACGAAAATTGTTTACTTCTCTCTAAAATTATTAATTATATTACGCATAAGGTCTTTAAACACAGCAACAAGGTAGTATCATAGCAAAAGCCAGTAACTTTAAATCCGCGGGGGAAACACTACCGAGCCACTTCGTTCCTTTTCTAAAACGAGCAGCTTCACTATCTCAATTCAATACTACTCATTCGCTGCTTCTTCACGTTTAGCTAAACGTTCTAAGCGACGTTCTGCTTGTTTTTCTTCATGCATCTCAGCTACTTCTACAAAATCTAACAATAATTTTTTCACTGTATCTGATTCTTCGGTCTCATTAATCGCTACTTTGACTTTTGATGAACGTGGAATCCCTTTTAAATAATAATGTGCTTGTGAACGGAATTCTTTAGTGGCGGTTCTATCCCCTTTTAATGCTACTAAACGATCTAAATGGTCAATCGCTGTATCGATTTTCTCACGAGCATTCATTGGTGGTAAAATTTCACCGGTTTCTAGATAGTGTACCATTTGTTTAATTACCCAAGGATTTCCTAGAGCTGCCCGACCAACCATTACTCCGTCAACACCCGTTGTTTCTAATAGATGTTTGGCTTGTTCAGGAGTTCGAACATCACCATTACCGATAAAAGGAATGGTTTTTAGCTCTTTTTTAACAGCTTTTAAAATATCCCAATTGGCTTTGCCTTCATACATTTGCACACGTGTACGGCCATGCATCGCTACCATTGAAGCGCCCGCACGTTCAGCCGCTAAGGCATTTTCAATTGCATATAAATGTTCATCATCCCAACCAGTACGCATTTTTACTGTAACAGGCTTATCGACTGCATCCACTACAGATGATACCATTTCATAAACTTTGTTAGGATCTAATAACCAGCGAGCACCCGCTTCTGCTTTAATGACCTTATTAACCGGACAGCCCATATTAATATCAATGATGGCACATTCCGTATTTTCAGCCACATATTTTGCTGCTTCAACCAATGTTTCGCGATTACCACCCATAATTTGAATACTTAAAGGATATTCATTTTCAGCGATATGCAACATACTTAAGGTCTTTTCATTACGGAATTGAATCCCTTTGTCACTAATCATTTCACATACTACTAATCCAGCTCCGAATTGTTTGACAATCGTTCTAAATGCCGAATTTGATACTCCGGCCATCGGCGCCACCACAATTGGATTATCAATTTGTATATTTCCTATTTTAAACATAACTATCCCTCAACTACTAATGCCTTTAATTCATCTTCAGTAAATTGATAATGTTCATTACAATAATGACACACTAGTTCTGCTCCATGATCTTCTTCGATCATTGCATTAATCTCATCATTACCAATCATTTTTAAACTTTTAGCAAAACGTTCTTTACTACATGGACAGTAGAACGCAACCTCATGCTTATCTAAAATTTTAGAATTATTTTCACCTACTAAAATATCTAATAATTCTTCTAATGGTTTCTTTTGATCTAGCAAATCAGAGAAGCGACCAATGGAATTAATACGCGCTTCTAAATCATCAATTGTTTCTTCAGTGGCACCTGGCATCACTTGAATCATAAAACCACCTGCTGCTGCTACTGATTCATCAGGGTTAACTAAAACACTCAATCCAATGGAAGAAGGTGTTTGTTCTGAAATCGCCATATAATAAGTGAAGTCTTCTGCTAATTCACCACTGATTAATGGTACTTGACCTGAGAATGGTTCATCTGCACCCGTAATATACTTTCTAACGGTTAAGGTGCCCGGTAATCCTACCGCACCCGCTACATCCAATTTTCCTTTATCATTTAATTCTAAAGCAACATGGGGATTTTGGATATATCCGCGTACATTTCCAACGGAGTCGCCATCAGTGACGATACGTCCAGCAGGACCTTCACCTAGTACTTCCACACTGATGCGGTCTTCTCCTTTTAAGTTGGATCCTAATAAACTAGTAGCTACCAATGTTCGTCCTAAAGCCGCAGTGGATGTGTGCCATGTATCATGACGACGATGTGCTTCATCAACCGTTTCAGTAAAGTCTAATACAAACACCCGCACTTGCCCATCATAGGCAACAGCTTTTAAAATTTGATCTGTCATATTCTTTATTCCTTTCATCAAATCATTTTATTTACCATGTTATTTCTATCTCAGTTGTTAATAACCTTTCATAGTTTAACAAAAAGTTTTTTAAATTGAAAGTTCTTTGACTCAAATAGACAATTGAATGTTTACCTTTTTAATCCACTCAATCGCTCGTCATAACGCATTTCATTTTCTAAGCATAATTTAAATTAAAAGAAAAAATGGAGGCCGGGAAAATTTTAGCAATTACCCAGCCTCTTTGATACTAATTAATGTTGATTATTCTTCGTCTAAATTAGTTTCGGTTGAATCTGATTCTGAAGATAATTCTTCAAATTCACCGTCGACTTCTGAATTCAGCTTGTTAGAATCGTTTGAACTCTCAGTAGTATGTGGATGATGTTTGGCCTCATCTTCAGCTAAATTAGTTTCTAAATCACGATCCGCTTTTTCTTTAGCTTCTTCAAATGTTCTCACTTCTTCTTCTGGTTCTTCACCATTACTATAAGGTGTTGGCATTTCACCTGTTTCAAAAAGTGATTTAATTTGACGTTTATCTAAGGTTTCAACTTCTAATAATTTTTCAGCGATCACATTTAATTGTTCGCGATGTTCGTTAATAATACGATGTGCTTCTTCATGGGCTTCATTCATAATACGACGAATTTCTAAGTCGATTTCGTAAGAAATTTGCTCTGAATAATGGGCACTTTGTCCATATTGACGACCAACGAAAACAGATTCATTGCCTTCAAATTGAACCGTACCTAATTTATCTGACATTCCGTATTGGGTTACCATAGCACGGACAATGTTAGTCGCTTGTTCAAAGTCATTACTTGCGCCGGTAGATTGTGAATTAAAGACAATTTCTTCAGCCACACGTCCACCTAATAAACCAACAACTTGTTCATATAATTCTTTCTTGGTCACGATAAAGCGATCTTCTTTAGGTAACATAATCGCATAACCACCTGCTCGACCACGTGGTACAATGGTTACTTTATGAACCACTCGTGCATCACTTAAGACCATTCCGACAACCGTATGACCGGCTTCATGATAAGCAATGGTTCTTCTTTGTGCTGCTGAAATGACACGGTCTTGTTTAGCTGGTCCAGCTACCACACGGTCTTGCGCTTCATCTAAGTCACCCATCGTAATTTCTTTACGATTGAAGCGGGCTGCAATTAAAGCGGCCTCGTTTAATAAGTTTTCTAACTCCGCTCCTGATGAACCTGGTGTTTGTTGTGCAATGACTTTTAAATCCACATCTGGTGCGAACTTCTTATTGCGGGCATGAACTTTCAGAATCGCTTCACGACCTTTTACATCTGGATTACCAACTAAAATTTGGCGGTCAAAACGTCCTGGACGTAATAAAGCCGGGTCTAACACATCTGAACGGTTCGTTGCAGCAATCACAATTACGGCTTCATTTCCCTCAAAACCATCCATCTCAACTAACAATTGGTTAAGGGTTTGTTCACGTTCATCGTGGCCACCACCCATACCAGCTCCACGTTGACGACCAACAGCATCAATCTCATCAATAAAGATAATTGCAGGTGCTGCTTTTTTTGCATTTTCAAATAAATCACGTACACGGCTCGCTCCGACCCCAACGAACATCTCAACGAATTCTGACGCTGAAATACTAAAGAATGGGACACCGGCTTCACCAGCGACGGCTTTTGCTAATAAGGTTTTACCTGTCCCTGGAGGACCTTCTAATAAGACCCCTGAAGGAATACGTGCGCCTAATTCAGCATATTTTTTAGGATTTTTTAAGAAATCCACAATCTCAACTAATTCTTGTTTTTCTTCCTCAGCACCGGCAACATCAGAGAAGCGTACTTTGACTTTCTCTTTATTTACTTCACGTGATTTGGTTTTACCAAAGTTCATCACATTACGGCCACCGCCACCGCCACTTTGTTGGAAAATCGAAAACATTAAGAAGAATGCCGGAATCATTAAAATCACAAATGGGATTATCGATATCCACATTTCTAAGTTTGATTCTGAAATCGTCTTAATTTCTGTTTCTGAGTTTTGTGCTAATTCGGTTATTTGTCTAATGGTTGAATCGTTACCCAACACTTTGGTGGTAAAACGATTCGAGGTACTCGAATTTTGTAAAACTTCAATAAAAGTATCCCGGTCAGTGGTTTGAGTTTCAGCGGTCGAATTGAATTGACCATTAATATTATAAACTCCAGCCCCTGCCTGAATTTCAAAGGACTTAATTTGTCCATCTTCTAACTTTTCTACAAATTCACTGGCGCTTATCTCATTTGATTTATTACCTGAAAATAAATCACCCGTAAATAATTGGAAAATCCCCATAAATGCTAAGAAGAGCAATAAGTAAAAGAATGGTCCTTTCATCATATTGCGATTCGGTTTTTTATTATTGGGATTATTTCGTTTTGGGTTATTCATATAATCTTTTATCCTCCGATCCGATTTAATATCTTGACTATCATACCATATTAAATTCGAAAAGTCCTATGCTTTGCTTTTAGTATAGATTTCTGGCTTTAAAACCCCAATATAAGGTAAGTTACGATATTTTTGTTCGTAATCCAAGCCATATCCTACTAAAAACTCATTAGGAACTTCAATCCCTACATAGTCCGCTTTTACATCTTTAACAACACGACCTTCTGGTTTGTCAGTTAAAGCACACACTTTGACTGAGGCTGCTTTACGGTATTTTAATAAATCCATGATATAACGCAATGTACGTCCCGTATCAATAATGTCTTCTACAATTAAAATATGACGCCCTTCAACGCGAGAGTCTAAGTCTTTAATAATCTTAACTTCACCTGATGAAGAAGTTCCACCATGATAACTTGAAACATCCATAAAATCCATTTCAAGATGGCAATCCATTTCTCTAATAATATCCATCATGAATAAAGCAGCGCCACGTAAAATTCCTACAACCAACACGTCTTTACCTTGATAATCTTCTGTTAATTGTTTACCTAATTTTTCACATGCAGCCTTGATTTCTTCTCTACTTACTACTACACGTTCAATATCTTGTTCTAACATATGAGTCTCCTTTAACCTTTCGATAACCTTCATTTTAACATAATCTTTTCTATTAGTCTTGCATTTTTCGATATAAAAACAAGTAACTTTCAGCCGCTGGATGGCGATGACGATAATTTCTTGAAGAAATATGACCGATAATGGCGATGACTTCTTCTTGTCGGTCACAAAGCAACCACATTTGATTGCGATCATTTAAGGGAATCTTATTATCTATCATATAACGACTCACTTTTTTATGAAAAATATCGCCATGTCCATCGTTTAAGGCTAAACGATCACCATCTTTACGATGGCGCACATAAAAACCTGGTAGCTGGTCGGGTTTTAAATACAAGCGTAAAGAATAGTCCATTTCCAATACTTGAGAGGTTGAAAAATAACGTTCATCAAATAATCCAATTTGTTCTTTCTCACTAATGATATGCCAGTGATTAATATGCTTAATTTGAACACTCAATTTTTGATCAAGCTGTTTTTCTTCTTCCTTAGGTTGGATATAGATAAAATCATATTCACGTCGCACCACCCAATTTTCATTTAATTGAAAACTACTATTCGGTAGACGGTCATTCATAATCACTTGATCAACTCGATCTATTGCCTCTTTCGTATAGGTTGGAATATCTTCCACTAAACGCTCTTCAAAAAAGAGGGCTAAAAACACTTTTCGTTGATTTTCTTCTAACTCAACAAAAGCTGGTACATATAAAACCCAACGCAATTTTTCTGAATACATTAATAACATTGGCTCACGTTTTAAATAATTTGCATAGTGTACCGAATAACTTGCTTGTAATTGCTCTTGAAGGGCTAACATGTTTTCTAAAAAATTAGGATTTTCTTGCTCTAATACAGGCAAAATTTGATGACGAATTCGATTGCGGAAATATTTGGTATCTTGATTAGAAGCATCTTCTACAAATTCTAAATCATGTTCTGCTGCATAATCATATAATTCGGTTTTAGCAATCGTTAATAACGGGCGCATCATTTGAACGTACACCGGTCTTTGGTCAACCGTCATTAACAAACGACGATAATTGGCTTCGATCCCCCGCAATCCTTTTAACGACGTTCCGCGTGTTAAACGCATCAGTACCGTCTCAGCTAAATCATTTAAGTGATGACCCGTTAATAAGATATCCACTGCTTCTTTTTCAATGATTTCTGCAAAAAATTGATAACGCGCATCTCTTGCCGCTGCTTCGACATTTTTTGTTGCTGGATTTTCCCAACTTTTTACATAATAAATAATTTGATGTTTTTCGGCTAATGTTTTCGCCACATTCGCATCAATATCACTTTCTTGTCGAAGGTGATGATTAAAATGAGCTAGGACGATTTTTTTAGGTTGCGCTAGTTCTTGGTTTAATTTATAAATGATATCCAATAACACGACTGAATCGACGCCACCTGAAACGGCTAGTAAGACCACTTTCGCTTGTTGCCACTCTTTCCAAGCATCGAGTTGATTTTTCACTTTGACAATCGTTTTTTCCATCTATATACACCTGTCTTTCACATAAAACAAGCACTTGCTTATAACCTGCGGTCAAAAACAAGTGCTTTATCTAAATGTTATTAGCTACGACGTCCGCCGCGGCCACCACGTTTACCTTCTGTATTACGTTTGATTGAAGTTAAACGTTCTTCACTATCTTTAAGGAAATTACTCATCAGTTGATCAAAATCGCTTGTTTGACGATTATTTTGATGATTCGTATTTTGATTTCCAAATTTATTTGGGAAATTACGATTCTCATTACTTACGCCATCAAAATTCTTTTTAAATTTTGGTTCTGACGACTGATTGTCTGACCCTTTTCTAAAACCTTGACGTTGAGGTCTCTCCACTGTTTTATTTTCATTAGCTTGACGGATTGATAAACTAATCTTTCCATCGTTGGCGATAGTCAATACCTTTACTTCCACTTCTTGTCCTACCGAAAGAACGGAATTGATATCTTTTACGAATCCATCGGATACCTCACTAATATGAACTAATCCAGATTGATTCTCTGGCAATTCGACGAAAGCACCAAAATGTGTAATCCCGGTTACTTTCCCTGTAACTTTCTGCCCCACTTCAACTGACATAAAATGCTTTTTCCTCCTTAAAAATTGTCTTTCATAATAAGACATTGTAAAACATTAAATAAATTATTCTGGAAGGATGGTTGTTTCTTCTGAAACAGATTCCGTCTCTCCAAGGTCGAAAATAATTTCGCCTTCTTTTGAGTAATAGTAATCTCGGCGTGCGACTTGTTCTAAATATTCACTATCTTGTACTTGATTGTATTCTTGTTGCGCTTGTCGATTTTTTTCGACCGCTTGATTATGTTTTGCTTGGACTTGAGTCAATTGCTCAAGCGTCGCTTGCTTTTTACCAATGTTATTCATTAAAGATAAGCAAGCTGCCCCAATCAAAAGTAAACAAACGAAAGTAAAAACGATGTTGAACTGCTTTTGATATTTTCCTTTGACAGTTTTCTTAGATTTATTTCTATTATATTGAGCCATTGACTCACCTCCAATACCCATACATCATGAGTATATCATTGAAAGAAAATAATTACCATAAAAGGTTATTTTTTTCTTTTAAAATTTTTTTAATTATTCGTTTGAAACTTAGGATTCATGATGATGATAAAGGCTTAACTTAAAAATTCATCAATAATTGGAATTTCTTTTTCAATTCTTTCTTCAGAGATAATTTTATATAATTCGACTGCTTCATTTTTCTTCGTCGTATCACGAATATCTAAAACTTCGACCGTCATAATGCGATTACCAAAACGAACCTCTAGGGTATCACCAATCTTAACGGTTGAACTCGATTTAGCAACAGTATCATTAATCTTAATACGTCCTTGATCGGCTACTTCTTTGGCAACGGTACGTCGTTTTATCAATCGTGATACTTTTAAAAACTTATCTAATCTCATCTACTATTACTCCTTTACTTTATTTCTTTCAGCAATGGCTTGGGTTAAGTTTTTCAAATAACCTAACCATTGATAACTTGGTATGCCTCGAACTTGTAAGGTTACCTTCAGCTGTTCATTTTCTACCGCTACTTTAATTTTTACCGGAATGTCTTGCAATAACTCGAAAATGGTTGCCCCTTGTAATTTAAGGGTCATGCGCGGATTAAAGGTCACTTCCACTTGATCATTTTTCTGCTTAATTTGTTCAACGCCAGCTAATAACCCATAATGCTTAATTAAGGCAATCTCTAATAAATCACTCACTTCATCAGGAAATTCACCAAAACGGTCAATCAACTGATCTTGTAATTGACGATAAGCTTCTTCAGAATCCACTTGTTGAATGGATTTATAAATAGCAATTTTCTGACGTTCATCACTAATATATGAAGATGGTATATAAGCATCGAGCATTAAATCCCACTCAATATTTTCTGATGTTTCCTCTGAGACAGGTTTCTTCAAGCCACGTTTAACATCCACGGCTTCTTTTAACATTTGTGAATACATATCAAAACCGACAGAATCGATAAAGCCAGATTGTTGCTTCCCTAATAAATTACCAGCGCCACGAATCGATAAGTCACGCATCGCAATTTTAAAGCCACTCCCCAATTCAGTAAATTCTTGAATCGCTTGTAATCGTTTGGCACTGATTTCACTTAATTGTTTAAAAGGTTCATACATTAAGTAGGCATATGCAACCCGGTTCGTTCGACCCACACGTCCTCTTAATTGATACAAAGTTGACAGTCCCATATGGTCAGCCATATCGACAAATAAGGTATTCGCATTGGGAATATCCACACCGGTTTCAATAATCGTGGTCGTGACTAATATATCATACGCACCATTGATAAAATCGATTAAGATGGTCTCTAATTGCACTTCTGTCATTTGACCATGCGCAACCGCGACACGAGCTTCCGGTACTAATTCTTGTAATTCTTGGGCACGTTGATCGATGGTTGCGACCCGATTATATAAATAAAAACACTGTCCACCACGGGCCATTTCACGTTCAACGGCCGATTTAATCGCTGCTTCATTTCGCTCCATCACATAAGTTTGCACAGGGAAACGATCATTTGGTGGTGTCTCAATAACCGATAAGTCACGCACACCAATCATCGACATATGCAAGGTTCTTGGTATCGGGGTTGCGGTTAAGGTTAAGACATCGACTTGAGATTTTAATTGTTTCAAGCGTTCTTTATGTTTTACCCCAAAACGTTGCTCTTCATCGACTACTAATAGCCCTAAATCGGCAAATTCAATATCTTTCGATAAAACTCTATGCGTACCAACGACAATATCGATGTTACCTAAAGCTAATCCTGTTATCGTTTCTTTTTGTTGCTTTTGCGTAACGAAGCGACTTAAAAGGCCTATATTAACAGGAAAGTCAACGAAACGTTCAATTAAAGTATTATAATGTTGTTGCGCTAAAATAGTAGTCGGTACCAGAAAGGCCACTTGTTTACCATCCATTACGGCCTTAAAAGCCGCTCGCATTGCGACTTCGGTCTTACCATAGCCAACATCACCGACTAATAAGCGATCCATTGGCCGTTCTTTTTCCATATCGGCTTTAATTTCAGCCGTAGAACGTAATTGATCATCTGTTTCTACATAACTAAAAGCATTTTCAAACGCTGCTTGCTCTGGTGTATCAGGTTCAAATGCATAGCCTTTTTGGTTTTCACGTTTAGCGTATAACTCAATTAATTCATCCGCAATGTCTTCAATTTTAGTCGCTATCTTAGCTTTCGTTTTCTGCCATTCAGCGCTCCCTAATTTATTTAACTTAGGTACTTTGGATTCTGATGCGACATATTTTTGTAATAGTTGAATTTGATCAACAGGTAATAAAATACGCGAGTTGTCTTGGTAGACGACCGACACCATATCGCGATGGACGCCATTGATTTCAATGGTTTCTACCCCGGTATACTGCCCAATCCCATGATTAATATGGACGACATAGTCTCCAATTTCAAGCTCTGAATAGCTTTTAATACGTTCAGCATTGGATAAAGTTTGCTTGCGCACACTGCGACGCTTAACCTGATTGAATAATTCTTTACCAGTTAACACTACCCATTTAGCAACCGGTAATTCAAATCCATTGGTTAAATTACCCACTACGATATTGACCGCATGCGGACTAAGGGTGGCTGTATCTTGAATGACAACCGGTTGAATGTCATATTCTTCAAAACGAGCCTGTGCTTTTCTAGCTTCTTCAAGTGTAGGTAAAACGACCTGCACAATATTTTCTTGTTTCAACCAATGATCGATTTCTGTTTTAACCAATGGCATTTGATTAAAGAATTGGTTCATACTGCGATAATGGATATGATGAATGGCTCTAAACGTTAATTTACCTAATCCACATTGAATGACCGAACAATAAATTTTAGGCTGTTTGGCATTTTTTATTTGTTCTGTCGCTTCCACTTTAATAGAAAGACCAGGTAATAAATTCCCTTTGGTCATTTCTTGTTCAATCCAAAATAAATCTTCCTCAATCGATTGACGTTCACGATTTTGAATCCGATCTAATTCATTAATAATAAGGGTGCCTTCATCGGCTAAATAGTCTACAAGGGTGGTTCCCTTGGGATCACGGTATTCTAAGTAAGCTAAATGATATTGCAACGGTTCCCCATGTTGAAGACGTTCAAGATAATCGGTCATCCCTTTCATAACTTGTTCTTGAGTCTCATCATCTTTGATTTTTTTCACTCTTTTTTCTAAATCGGCCTGAATTTGAGGTAAGACTGCTTGTTGCTCTTCTAAACTGAACAAAACATCTTTAACAGGTAATAATTGAATTGTCTCAGCATTGTCAATCGATTCTTGGGTTTCAGCATCAAAGAAACGGATGGAATCTAATTCTGTATCAAAGAAATCTAAGCGAACTGGATATTCATAATTTAATGGATAGAAGTCAATAATACTACCACGGATACTATATTCGCCCGGAGCTTGCACCATTGACTCACGCATATACCCTAAGTAATTTAAACGCTTTTCAAGTTCGAATCGCTCAATATCATCTCCTAAACTTAATGTTACTTGGGCATCTTTCCAAATAGATACCGGCGTTAATCTTTTTCTCAATGCCAAACCAGATGCGACAATCACACATGGCTCACCACTTGCTAAAGCCGTTAAGGCTTCAACGCGCATCGCTTGATTATCAAATGAAGCCACTGAAAATTCAATCGGCATAGCTTCTTCTACCGGAAATAAATGAACTGGATAATCAGGCAATAACTGTTGTAAATCATCGACTAATTGGGTCAAATGAGTCGCAACAGGTTCAACGATTAATAATTGTCTTGGTTGTTCGTTAAATAATTGTGCCCACAGAACAGCCCGAGCGCTGTCATCAACCCCCGTTACTAATTGTTGGCTTTCAGGAGCTTGAATCTTATTCAGCTCCTGAACAACCTTTGAAAATGGTTCTTTATTTAAATAATTTATCATTAATATAATTCTCCTAACAACACACAAAGGGGAGTGGGTAACAAGTAGAAAATAGAATTATCTCTGCTTCGTCTCCCACCCCCGCACCATTGAGTAGTTAATAAACAAGTCTATATTGACGATGTTTGAAAATACTCAATCACTGCGCAAATACTAAATATTTCTCAGTTTGGCAAGAAGGTTCACGTCTCTCCAAGCCAATTTTGATTTAAATTTTACTAGTTATTTTTGATTGTAAATATTCATGGTTGCTGAAAAATCATCATGTTCAATCCAATGTTCTATTGCTTCAACCACTCGATCAATAGTCGCGTCAATCGTCACTCGTTCTTCTGGTGAAAATGATGCTAAAACATGATCCACAACTTTCCAACCACCTGATGGTCTACCAATACCGACTTTGATACGGTTAAATTCTTGGCTACCTAGCATCTCAATGATACTCTTCATCCCATTATGGCCGCCCGAACTCCCATTGCGACGTAAACGAATACGACCCGGTTCTAAATCCAAGTCATCATAAATAACCAAAATATCTTCCATGCCAATACCAAAATAACTCATTAAAGGAAGCACTGCTTCTCCTGATAAGTTCATATACGTATAAGGCTTCATAAAATAAATTCGCTCACCATTATGATGCCAGCTCGTATAATCTGCTCTAAATTTTTGACCCGTCATTGATAAAGAATGTTTGTCCAAAAATCGGTCAACGACATCAAAACCAATATTATGACGTGTCCCATCGTATTTATTTCCTGGGTTACCTAATCCAATAATTAATTTCATTATGTATCACCTATTGTTAATCTGTAGATTTATTATATCATAACTATTTTGAAAAGTCGTCCTATATAAATCTGTATTAGTCCGAATTGAAAACTGTTACACAATAAATAAAGCGTTAGTATTATTTTTCTTTGATAAAATACTCTTTTTTAGCTTTAATTTTATATAATTATTTGTTATACTATAAAAAACAATATAATTTAGGAGGTTTGCTAAATGTCACAAAAATCATCAAAAAGCAAAATTATCTTAGTTGGAGATGGCGCTGTTGGTTCAAGTTTTGCATTTGCAACTGTTACACAAAATATTGGTCGTGAGTTAGGTATTATCGATATTGACACAGAGAAAACAGAAGGGGATGCCTTAGACTTATCAAGTGCATTAGCATTTACCTCGCCTAAAAAAATCTATGCTGCATCATACGCTGACTGCCACGATGCAGATATCGTCGTGATCACTGCTGGTGCTGCTCAAAAACCCGGTGAAACACGTCTAGACTTAGTACACAAAAACTTAAAAATCTTCAAAGGAATTATCGGTGAAATTGTCGCATCTGGTTTCGATGGCATCTTCTTAATCGCTTCAAACCCAGTTGATGTTTTAACTTATGCAACTTGGAAATTCAGTGGTTTTCCTAAAGAACGTGTTATTGGATCAGGTACTTCATTAGATACAGCACGTTTCCGTCAACGTATTGCTGACTTAGTTAGCGTTGATGCGCGTAACGTTCACGGTTATATCTTAGGTGAACACGGTGATACAGAATTCCCTGTTTGGTCACACGCTAACATCGGTGGATTACAAATCGCTGACTGGGTTAAAATTCACCCAGAAGTTGACGAAGAAGAATTAGTTAACATCTTCTTTAAAGTACGTGATGCTGCTTATGAAATTATCGCTAAAAAAGGTGCAACATACTATGGTATCGCTGTTGCCTTAGCAAGTATTTGTAAAGCTATCTTAGATGATAATAAAGCGGTCTTTCCATTATCAGTATATTTAAATGGTGAATATGGTCAAAAAGATATCTTTATCGGAGCTCCAGCCGTGATTGGTCGTCAAGGTATCGAGACAGTTATCGAAATCCCATTAAACGATGCTGAGACTGAAAAGATGAATTTATCAGCTACTACATTGAAAAATGTTATCGATAAAGGTTTTGCTTTATTAGAACAATAAGATAAATTTTTAAAAGACTGGACAGAAATTAATCTGCTCAGTCTTTTTTTCTTTCTATTAGCACAATTGTTGAGTAAGATAGAAAAGCGTATTTTCAGTTTACTCAAATGGTGATAATGCGGATAAGAAGTGTCACTCGTTAATTTGGTAACTTCTCGTCCACTTTAATATTCCCCATTATTTATTTAATTCTTTCGTATAGTTTTCTAATTGGTCGATTAAACGTCCGATATAGGCAATCGTTGATTTTAATGGTTGATCCGTTGAAACATCTACATCGGCTGCTTTGGCTAATTCCAATGGCGATTTAGAACCGCCCATTTGCAATACTTTAATCCATTTTTGGGCTGCTACTGCTCCCTGATGACGAATATTATTCGCTACTTGAGTCCCGATAGTTAAACCTGCGGAATAAGAGTATGAATACAGTCCCATATAATAATGAGGCTGACGCATCCAAGTGAGTTCTGCCCCTTCTGTTAGTATGACACTATCACCCCAGAATTTTTCTAAGGTTTCGCGATAAATACGATTCAATGTCTCCGCATCAACACTCTTTCCTTGATCCACTAAGCGATAGACTTCACGTTGATAATAAGCCTCTAATAAATGGGTCACGAAATTATGATAATAAGTTTTCCCTACCATTTGCGAGATAATCCAACGCTTCATTCTGACATCATCGCCTGCTACATCTAATAAATGATTTTCTACTAATAATTCATTAGCAGTAGATGGCGCTTCTACAAAGTACATCGAAGGGCGCGCATTTAAGATATTTTGATATCGATGCGCCATTTGAAAATGACCTGCATGACCTAACTCATGAGCCAGAGTCATCGTATCGGACATATTTTCTGAAAAGAACATGAGGATAAATGAATTGGTACCATAAGGTGAATTACAAAAGGCACCCGTTCTCTTACCGCGTGTTTCGGCATAATCAATCCAACGATTATCAAAGGCTTCTCGCATAATCGCTAAATAATCTTCTCCTAATTGGGCTAAGCCATCCAACACATACTGTTGCGCTTCCTGATAGGTTACATTCGGTGAGAAAGTTGGGTCGATATCCAATTTTAAATCTTCATAATGAACTTCATCCAATTGATAGATCTCGCCAATCAACTGTGCATAACGACGCATATTAGGGGCTAATTCTTCCATAATCACATCGATTTGACGATTATATAAATCTACCGATACATCTTGTCGTTCAAGTAAATAATCAATGACTGAGTCATAGCCACGTAAGGTCGCCATCGTTTTTTCCATTTGAACTTGGGCATTATAAACCGAGGCGGTTGAATTTTGATAACAACTTAAAGTATCGGAAAAGTTACGAAAAGCCGCTCTTCTAAGATCGGTATCAGGGGTCGCTTCTTGACGCCCTTCAAAACTGTTATAGGTCATTTCATGTAATTGTCCATTCACTTCAAAATCTGGGAATTGTAAATCTTTGAATTTAATGTCATTATAACCTTGATATGGATAGTCAAGTGTATTGGATAATGCAGCTAAGGCCGCTTCTGTTTCTGGCGATAATTGATGTGGTTTTTGTTTAATCAATTTAGTAATCGCTAATTGGTCTTCTGTATTTTTGGCCGCTTCTTTTAATATATCATCTGCAATGTTCGCTACTTCATTTTCAAAGAAAGATAATTGCGCCGATACATTGGCTAAAATACGACTAGCATGACTATAGCGATTTTGTGCTTCTTTATCTAAAGTGTTCGCATTTACAGGCAAACTAGCATAAGGGAGGATGCGTGCTCTTAGTTCTAAAATCGAGCGATAATGAGCAAAAGCAGCATTAATATCGGTAGCGGTTTGTATCTGACCTCGATACTGTTTAGTAAAGTTTTCTGTGTCCACCACTAATTTGTCGAGTGCTTCCTCATAGCTTTTTTCATCTTGAAATAATGTGGTTAAGTCCCAAGTCTGTTCAATTGGGGCTGTCTCACGATTGATCATATACTTCCACCTCTCATAATTTTCTAATAAATATATTATAACCCTATAGTTAACCTTGTCAATTAATCGACTCTTTTGAATATTTACTGCGCATACGCTAAAATGAAGAAAAGAAGTGTAATATAGGAGGTTTATATGAAAATTGCTGTTCTGCCTCAATTGAATGAGGCACAATTTAAATTATTACAGAGTAAAACACAAGCCAATTTGGTCGCAATCAATGAATCTGAAATAACAGCTGAAGATTTGGCACAATATGAAATCATCTTAGGTTGGAGTGATATGATTGTAGACGTGCTAACGATGGAGCATAAAATTAAATGGATTCAACTATGGATGGTTGGTGTCGATAGCATTCCCTTAGATAAATTAGCTGAACATGAAATTATAATCACGACCGCAAAAGGCGCGAACGCTCCTAATATTGCTCAACAAATTGTCGGTTACTTAATTATGTTTACACGTCATCTCCATACATCAAGAGATTATCAAATGAAACACCAATGGGAACGCCCAGCCGATTATGGTGAATTGACAGGAAAAAAAGCTTTATCCCTTGGCACAGGTGAAATCGGACAAGCATTTGCTAAAATTGCTCAAGCATTTGATATGACGGTAGACGGAGTGAACCGTACCGGACATGCTGTTGATTATTTCAACAATTGTTATGCCATAGCAGAACTCGATTCATTACTTGGTCAGTACGATTATATTGTCAATAGCCTTCCGCATACGCCGGCAACGGATAAATTATTTGCTGAAAAACAATTTAACGCGATGGCTAAAGAGGCTATTTTTATCAATGTAGGCCGTGGCAAATCAGTCGATGAAAAAGCCATGATACAAGCACTCCAAAATAATGAAATCAAAGGAGCTGGCTTAGATGTCTTTGAAGTCGAACCTTTACCAACAGATAGCCCCTTATGGGACATGCAGAATGTCATTATTACGCCACACCGAGCTGGGATTAGTGACTTTTACAGTCCGCGAATCATCGATATTTTCTTAGAAAACTTTCCGCTTTACCAGCAAGGCAAGATGCCAACCGTTAATTTATTGGATTATAAGAGAGGGTATTAAATGTAAAAAAAGCACCAGGGTAGGATTAGTTCACTCCCACTTTGGTGCTAAATTAGACTGGGTATAAACTTGATAAATTTAGTTAAGAATATTGTTCA
>NZ_BCQX01000006.1 GCF_001552295.1 Globicatella sanguinis NBRC 15551
TTATATGGACTCTATCGACAGTGACTCCCGAAAATGATAGCAATGACTCTCACTTTGGGAATCACTGATATGATAGTCGTTCATGCAATCAATATCAAAATATTTTTTTATTTACTTGATACTGTCAGGATACCATTTAAAAAATGACGATAGTCAAAATGATAATAAATTTTGGCACAAAAAATAGAGTTAGGACTACTCCAATAGGAATAGGTTCTAACTCTTTTTGTTTGTTTTATTTATTTTTGGATATAATGTGTGGCAACTTGATTGATTAATCCTCAATACTTTTAATTAATAAATCATTAAAGGCTTTTTGTGTATCAGATAATACCATTTCATTGTTAATAACTAAATTCAAGTAACCAATTGGTGGGTTCTTAATCGCAATCGCAACTAAATCATCACGATTTAGAGAGACATTTTCCATTAAAAGTGCGACTCTTTCACCAGAAGCAACAAGTGAAGTGAGAGTATTCATATCATGGCAGTAAAACACATTATCCAACGATAATTGATTTGTTGTGGCCCAATTTTGGAATAATTTTTCGTGGATAGTACCATTTGATAAAGAAACATAAGGTAAATCAACGAGTTCCATTAAGCTTATTTCACGATATCTAGCTAAAGGATGGTTTTGTGAGACGAATAACTTTAATGGACTTTTCGCAATAGGAAATGTATCAACCCATAGATTAGCAAATGTTGGTTGATCGTGAGCAATAATAGCAATTGAGAATTTTTGTTTTCTTAATGAATCGAATAATGCATCAGTTGTATTCTCTTCAATCAATTTTAAGTTTTGTAAATAATCGTTAGCATTCGCTAAAAGTTGAGGTAAAAATAAATTTCCAATTGATGGAACTAAACCTAGCTGAATCGTATCAATCCCCACTGCTTTAATTTCTAGCTTCGTTTGGGCATATAAACCTAGCATATCGATAGTGCGTTGATATAAGGTATGTCCAGTCGGTGTTAAATGGATATTTTTAGCTGATCTTTCTCTTTGAATTAAAGTGGTCTCAAATTCATCTTCTAATCTTTTTAAAGCAATCGAAATAGAAGGTTGAGACACAAAAAAATGTTCAGCTGTTTTAGTGAAACTCAAACTTTCAGCTAAATATTTGAAATATTCTAAGTCTCGTAAGTTCATAATAACCTCCAAAATATTCAGTGAGTATCAAATAATTTAATGTTGAATTCATTCATTATTATAGCATAAAAGCCTATTATAAGCACTATTTATTAATTTATCGAACACTAGAATAATGTAATAAAAATATCAAGAACTCTAATCATTTCATAGAAGCGACTAAAAGTTGTAATAAAAATAGGTACTAGGCAAGGCAGAGGAAGCAAATCATTAAATCAGGTAAATATTGTAATTGCATGCCTGTTTCTTTATAAAATTTTTGCAAACGATAAGTTAAAGTATTCCGATGAATAAAGAGTTTATCAGCAGTTTGGGACAAGTTTCCTTGATTTTCAAATAATGTTTCAATCAGAGAAGAATATTCCGTATTATTCATAATAACTTGTTTTAAAGGAGTCAATAGGGGTAAATCGCTGAGCGCTTTTTTACCAATTTGTTTTAATAAGACGGGTGTAATTTGAGTTAATACACCTATTAATTCCGTTTGAAAACTTTGTTCAACAATAGCAAGTTCTTCCTCATAACGCATGGGTAAGTTGACTGATAATTGATGGACTAAACCAATAATTGCTTGAGTTACCGTATCAAAATCAGCATCTAACGATTGAATAACACCAAGGAGTTGATCAATTGAGATTTCATCGTTGGGTTTGATTCTTAAAACAACACTATATCGACGCTCATTTTTAGTAAACCAATCAATAATCTGATGGCTTGATTCCTTTAGTGTATTAAACCAAAGTTCATCGTCAAAGTTTTCTGGTAATTTTCTGAAATTGATATGCAAAATTTGAAGATTTCCTGAAACAATTGGCATATTACTTGATTTTTTTTCCAGAAAGTTTTGCCAATGAGAGTTTCGAGTAATTGGAATAATGTCACCTTGATCACTGACAATGTTAAGTAACGATATTTCTTTATGAGATAAGGAAGAAAAAGGAATCGCCATTATTTGACTTTCAACGGTAATAATATGATGCGTCTGTCTCAAATCCTCAACATTTGTTGGATTAATCAGCGCTTCTGGAAAGAGCTGTATAATGGAATTTATCAAAATATCCTCTCCTTGAAAATTAGTTATTAATAGTGTACCATAAGTGCAGCTTGAAAGTATATTTTTAGAGAAAGAATGCAACAAAAAACAAGGATGTAATAAAAAATGTCGAATGGATCTTAGGCATATAAAATAATACAGAGTATGAAAATCCTGCTTATTAAACTCAATTTTTGTAATAGGCTTGAAGATAAGAGGAATCATGTTTGAAAAATTAAAGAGCCATCCTCATACTTGATGAGAATCACTGTATTTTACTTTTAACTATAGTGCTAGATGACTAACGAATGGTTTGTGTAAAGGCTATTTAAAAAGCAGGATGACTACCCGAAGCAAATATTATGTCAATTTTAACTATATGCCATCTTTAATTTTATGCTAAAAGAATGAGGGATAATCTTTATTAGCCTAAATAGATAATCATAAGGAGTCGCAAAGAAATGGAATTAACTGAAACACAACGGTTGAAACATGAAAAATTTATGCGAATAGCAATGATGGAAGCCTCATTAGCTGAAATGCAAGGAGAAGTACCCATCGGTGCCATCATAGTTGTAGATAACCAAGTCGTTGCTAAAGCACATAATTTAAGAGAAATTTCTAAACGGGCGATTGCACATGCTGAATTATTAGCCATCGACCAAGCTAATCAAATTTTAGAAAAATGGCGATTAGAAGATGCGACACTATATGTGACATTAGAACCATGTGCCATGTGTGCAGGTGCCATTATATTGTCGCGAGTTAAAACAGTGGTCTATGGAGCCCATGATCCAAAAGCAGGCAGTGTAGGAAGTGTGCTCAATTTATTAGAAGAACCTCGTTTTAATCATCAACCAGAAGTTATTTCGGGAATACTAGCAGATGAATGTGGAGCAAAACTAACTAATTTTTTCAGAAACTTACGGAAAAAGAAAAAGTTATCCACAAAGAGTTAATAGTTATCCACAAAGCTGTCAACATTTTACACATTAACTGTGGATAACTTTCTTTATTTTGTGGATAAACTAGCAACATTTGCTAGAAACAGCAATGGTTGATGTTTATTAGCTCTTTTGGTGGAATTAGAATTTATGTATCAACAGGTGCCATCAATATGAACCAAAAACGATGAAAGCATCGTATAAAGTAAATTAATGCTTAAACAAACAACAGGATCAATAAAGGTAACCGTGTTATCAGAATTTTTTGACGTTTGTAACATCTTTTTGACTACTTGAGATATTTTTAAAGATTACTATGGTTAGCTTTCCTCAGGAGTTTTGGATGTGTATAACATTATTGGGATACTATCGAAAGTGTTCATTATTAAACATTGAAAAAGATTGGAATTCTCAAAATAAATATGTTATAATGAATAAAGGCAATAACGGATTCACGAATCGAGTCAGGACCGGAAGGTAGCAGCTATAAGTGATGAAGTTATGTGCCTTTTTTTATAAGGCTACAAAGCCTATTAAATCAACATTCTTGAATAAAAAATGCGTTTTGCAAGCATTTTGCAAGCATTTCAAATTCGAAATTCGTTAATTGCCTCTTTCAAATCATCATTCATCTTACGTGTAAAGTGAGAATATACTCGCTCAATCATTTCAGTTCCGCTCTGACCAACGTGTTCTGCTATGAGTGTGCTGGGTACATTATTCTCAACCATTCTTGTGATAAACGTATGTCTGAATATATGAGTTGATAGAGGCTTTTCTTTCGTTCCGTATCTATTCAATCGATTATTGGCATATCCGTAATGAAGAGGACTGCCATCTCGGCTAAAGAATAACAAGTTATTATCTCGAACTCCGTAAGCTAATAGTAATAAGTTTCTTCTGCGTATTATCTTCTTAATTAAATCAACAGTATCATCATTAATATGTATTAATCTTGTTTTGTTGCTTTTAGGCAACGTGAACTCCTTATTGACAAAATCATAAGTATATTTAATATCGATCGTTTTATTAATTAAATCGATATCAGGCAAGTGAACCGCAGCTAATTCTTCATATCGCATGCCCGTTTGCATTTGCAACCTGAAGAAGTCTGCTAATTCTTCTTCATCATCTTCAATCATGCGTTTAAATAAATTCTCGGCTTCATCTACTTCTAAATACTTATCTTCTCTTTTGGGAGATACGTTAACCTTTTCTAGCTTTAAACTATCAATAATTATATCTTCATCTAAGAAGCCGTAATCAACAGCAAACTCAATCACATTTTTTGTAAGTTTAAATCTTGCCGATACTGTTTTAAACTTCAATCCTTCATCATACATATTTAAGAATATACGATTAATCGCCCCTGCTCGCAATTTATGGATAGGAGTATCGCCAATATACTGATTGACAATATCAAGACTATACTCGTATGTCTTAATCGTGGAAGCTTTGATTGACTTCTTCTTCAACTCAATCCATTCCTTAGCTACTTCACTAAACGTGATATCCGTATAAACTTTAGGCTTCTCGTTTAACTTATCTGCAATCTTTTGATTTAACAATTTCATAGCCTGCTTGTGTGCCTGTGTAGAATTGGAACTTAGAGTCACACTAACAACTTTAGTGTTGTTGTTAGCATCTTTGTATCGTTCGCTAAATTGATACCTACCGTTATATCTTTCTGTTACCCACATGTATTTCACCCCCTTTCAAGTAAAAGAAAAAGCCTAAATAGGCTTAATCTTTAAATTCAAATTCTGTCGTGTTAAACATTCCTGATGTAGCAATTTCTTCGCCATCCCGATTAAAGGCTCTAACTGTTCTGTGTTGGTCTAACTGTCCATCAGTTTCAAGAAAGATAGTAGCGTTAACTGAACGCTCTGCTGAATTTAGCACCAACGTTTTATCTTCATTATTTAAGTTGTCAAATAATTCATTGGTAGTAATATATACAGCACCTGATTTTTGCAATTCAATTTCATAAACGAACTGTGACCACTCATAACCGTCATGTCCTTGCTCGTTAAACTCAAC
The DNA here is from genome assembly GCF_001552295.1 of Globicatella sanguinis NBRC 15551. Classification (GTDB taxonomy): domain Bacteria; phylum Bacillota; class Bacilli; order Lactobacillales; family Aerococcaceae; genus Globicatella; species Globicatella sanguinis. The sequence continues at coordinate 5,171 of NZ_BCQX01000006.1, forward strand.
GCTTTCTTCAAAACTATCTGCAATCTTTAAATTCATCTCTACTAAATCATACTTAGTTTTATCTTCTGTTGTTTCTTCTGTTGTTTCTTCAGTAGTCGCTTCTGTTTCTTCAACAGTAGTCGTTTCCGATATTACTTCCATTGTCGTTTCATCTACCTTTGCTACCTGTTTAGGTCTTTCGTCACTCCTATTGACTAATACTCTAATAGCTAAGATTGCTAACACCACCATAAGCAACTTCTGAGATAGACCACCTATCCTGTTTGTTCGATAAGGATTGCGATTTCTTCTCGCAAAAACAGCAATGGCAATCAACACTAATATCCATACTAAATCCATTGGCATTCTCTCCTAAATTACATATTTCATCATATCCTGTGGGATATAATTCTTTTTAAAAACTTGATAAGCTGTTTCATCTTCATTAATTTCATCTAAATCACATAGCAAATAGATAGCAAACAAATTGGCTTCACGTTCAAACTTTCCGTGATAGTTATATGCCTTGTAATATAATTCTCCTGAATTAGCATGCTGTATCGCATGAAATAACTCATGGGCAATTACAAAAAAGCGTTCCTGACTATACTTCAATCTATCGGCAACAAATATAAACTGTCTATTATTCACTTCAAGAAAGCACCCATTAACTTCTAACGGCAGGTAGCAAACCTCAATATTCAGTGCCTCAGCTAGATGTTCCGGATTTCTAGTCTGATGTTCTCGGAGCAAATTATTAATCACTCTTTGAACTTTCATTAAATTATTTCTCCTTATCAATCACTGCATTTAGAAAGGTTTCAATAATTGTTATATCACGTTCAGAAAGATGTTCTCCCTTATATGATAGAGTTTGATTTCTAATAATATCTTTTAGATCAGTTGAGTCTGATTTATCACTTCGGTGTCCAAATAAATAATCAGTAGACACATCAAAATATTTTGCTATTTCTACTACTTTTTCAGTTGGAACAATTCTAGCTCCACTTTCCCATTGACCTACATAAGATGGCGATACACCTAAAATATCTGCTAATTCTTTTTGCGTTAAGCGTTTCGACATTCTTAATTCAGAAATTCTTAAACCGATATTATTCATTATAACAACACTTCCTTTCTTAGATTTGTTAACTACATTTTACCTTTACAAATAGTAATAGTAAATACATAATTACAAATAGTAAAATATTCTTACAAATAGTGTTTACTTTTACGTATAGTAATGATATAATGTGTATATAAGTTAGTTAGATAGGAGTTGATATATTGAATTACCCACAAATAATCAAAGAAGAAAGACTTAAACGAAGCTTGTCACAAAGCGATTTCGCAGAAAAAATGGGGGTTAGCCCTACATTAATTTCTTTGATTGAAAGCGGAAAAAGAGGAGCGAGCGATAAATTAAAAGTGAAAATAGCAAACTACTTTAATTTATCGGTGGAGTATATTTTTTTTAATCAAAAAGATTACAAATAGTGTTACAAAATACAAATAGCATTAATGAGGTGGAGATATGGAAGTAGTAAAAGTACCTGAAATGTATCAAGGTATCTTAGCAATCACTACAAGCGAGATACCTAATTACTTTGTGGGAATTGGAAAACAGCAGGCGAGTAAATACGTTAGCGAAATGTATTTGAACCCTGATTTTAGCGACGGGGTGATTAAACCGACACAAAAGACAACATTGGTTTTACCTAATAGATTTTTGGAGTTTTTGAGATTTAAAGAAGAAAACAGATTTAAGTAAGGGGTGATTACATGGAAGAATACGCTAAAGCAATATACACATTGATGTTTATCTGTCTAGGTTGCATGTTAGTAATGATGTTATTAACAGAGCGACCTGACTTCAGGGAAATGATTGACAGACAACATTATGATTTTGAACGGAATTATCTACAAATACAAGAAGGGAATGGTTTAATTGCAAGAATGGAAGCGGAAGGACATTAGGAAGTCGGCAATGAATTACGAAAAGACAGGTGATATTCAAAACCTAATGGATATACCGAGAATTTTAAGCAAAACAAAAAGTCCTGTTGGAGCAGGACTTATCGAAACAACTTATAAAATTTTATTTCTATTTAAGTATATCAAAAGAAAGGGAGTCTAGCAATGAAATACATTAAAGAGTTTGGAACATTTTATGAATTAGATTACGACATGATGTTAGAGCAGATGAGTAGCTTGTTTGATAGCGAAGTTTTAGCAGAGCCTTATTATCACGAAGAACTTCAAGAATGGCTACCACAAGGGACTTATGTATTTTTGGTAGACGGAGTGAAAGAACCAGCTGAAGAAGATATCATGCTAGAGATTTTAGATTGGAAAGGCATTGAAATTTACGACATAGACGAAGTGAAGCAAGACCTACAAGCGACTAAATGGGAGGATAAGTTTTATGAGTTCAAACGAAACATACGTATTGGATCTAGATTTTAAAGGTGACGAAATTCTATCAGATGAACCATACAATTACATTTTATATCAAGGTGAGTTGATACGTTTTGAAGGGAGTGATAGCGATAAGTTCCTACTTGAACTAGGTGGGAAGTTGCTATCGCTTGAAGAGATTAAAGAAAGAGGGAAGAAATAATGGCAGAAACCAAAGTGAAATCATTTAAGCAACGATTAGTAGAAGCACAGTTTGAATTGAAAGCACCTAAAGGGCAATACAATGGCTATGGTGGTTTTGCATACAGAAGTGCAGAAGATATTTTAGAAGCAGTTAAACCGATCAATTTAAAGTATGGTCTGTTGTTAGAAGTGAAAGATGAAATCATTGAAGTGGGTGGAAGAATTTACGTTAAAGCCATAGCAACTATGACGGATATTCATTCCGAAGAACAAATTTCCGTACAGGCTTTCGCACGAGAAGCAGAAGTTAAGAAAGGCATGGACGATAGTCAAATTACTGGTTCGGCTAGTTCGTACGCTCGCAAATACGCATTAAACGGACTGTATCTGATTGATGATACCAAAGATGCCGATAGCAACGAACAGAAAGAAGCTATCGACGGTAAAGATAAGAAAGCTAACGATAACGTTAAAGCGAGAGGTAAGAATATTCAAGAGTCAATGCAACCGACAGAAGCAGAAGCGAAGAAAGAGATAGCTAAGCTTTACAAAGACTTGATTTCATTAGCACCTGATTTGACGAACGAACGCATTAACGAAATATTGAAAGACCAATTTAAAGTTGAAGATTTGAACAAGGCTAATAAAGGTCAAATCATTGCTTCACTAAGACAAGCAATCGCTTCTAAGAGAAATGAACGCAGAGCATTAGCAGAAGCTAAGTAGGTGCTAAATGCAAGAGATTAGAGCAGAGATTGTCAATCTCAAAGGGAAATTTGCAACTATCCGATTGATTGATGCAGTTGATGAAGCGGTATTAGAAGAAAATGCTCATGGTGGACGATATTTCGTCTACCTAGAGCCTTTGATAAAAGATACAACGACTGATGAACAAAGAAAACATTGGTTTGCCTTAATTAAAGATATATCAGACTATACGGGCGAAGATAACTGGAAGATTATCTTAAAGATGAAATACCTGTATATGATGACTTACGACACCAAGAAAGAGCCTAGTTTAGCAAGAAATAAAATGAAGCGTGATGATGTAACGAAGTTACTTCAATTAGTGATTGATTATTGTTTGTCGAACGATATTCCACTAAATAACAACTATGCAGACTACTTCACAGAGCGACAGTTTTTCGCAGTGTTGATGAAACGCAAGTGCTTTGTGTGTGGTCGAAAGGGCGACATAGCACACGTTGAAACAGTTGGTATGGGGCGAGATAGAAAGCAAATAGACCACACTAAACACCATTTTATGTGTCTATGCAGGGAACATCACAACGAACAACATCAGTTGGGTATTGAAACTTTTATGAGAGAACGGAAATTGATCGGAATTAAATTACAACAGAAACAATTACGTGAATTAGGGGTGGTTTAAATGGTTAAAAGAATTATTGATACAAACTTTTGGGATGATGCTTTAGTCGTAGAAAAATATACACCTGAAGATAAATATTTCATGTTGTATCTAATGACTAACCCAAAGACAACATCAATTGGAATATATCCTTTTGTAAAGAAACAAGTAGCTTTTGACTTAGGATATTCTGTTGATACAGTAAGTTTCTTACTTGAAAGATTTGAAAAGAGTTATGAAAAAGTTGTTTATGATGATGAACACAAGGAAATAGCGGTAAAAAATTCACTCAAATTTACAATCTCAAAAGGTGGTAAACCTGTTGAAGATATGATTGATCGAGAACTTAAATCGGTTAAATCAGGCAAGTTAATACAAGAAACATATACAGATATGGCAGAATGGTGGACTATTTCAAATAGAGAAATTGACACTACCATAAAAAACAGATTTGAAGAAGAACTTAAAAAAAGAAACATCATTATTAATACTAATGCTAATGCTAATGCTAATGCTAATACTGATACGTGTAACGAATCGGTAAACGAATCGTCAAAAGATAGTCCTCAATCGCTAAAGCGATATGCAGACGACTCCCCTTACATGAAATTAGCACAACGGTTGTTAGGTCATATCCAACAACGTGACCCTAAATATAAAGACCGCAACATGCAAACATGGGCAGACGATATGCGAAAGCTGGTTGAATTAGATAAGCGTAGTGTTGAAGAAGTGGAACGAGTGCTAGATTGGTCGCAACAAGATACATTTTGGCAAACTAATATCCTGAGTCCAAATAAGCTAAGAAAACACTTTAGTAAGTTGTATCAACAATGCAAGGCTAAACAACCTATTAACTATACATTTACTAATGATAAGCAAGAGAAAGAGTACACGAAAGAAGAAATTGCTGATTTTGAGAAATGGAAAGAGGAATTTAGATGGGAGTAATGAATTTATCAAGCTTAACGTTTGAAATAAGTCCTGAAAGACGAAGTAAGGCAGAAGAATATAAACAGTTCCTACTAACAGAAGTTGATGAGATTAATCAATTTAAAGAACAGTATGGGCTATCAGATGGCTTCATGAAAGCCAACATCAGCACACTTAACCAATTCTACCGTACCTTAAAAGCGAATAAAACTAGACCTGAATTATATGTTATGAATAATGCCCTTTATTATACAGAATATCCGTTAAGTGCAGACGAGCAAAGAAGGTTAATCAGTGGGAAATTTAAACGATTGATAACGGACGAGAACACACAAACCTTTAGTGGTGCTTCTGTTCATAATATCAGTCCCGATCTAGGACAGCGAGAAGCATTAGAGTTCGGTGCTAAATACCTCAAAGAATTTAGTTTCGCAAGCGAGCAGACTGGTGCGTGGCTGTGTGGTGATAAAGGTATCGGAAAGAGTTATTTCTTAGGTGGTATGGCGAATGAATTAGTTAAACGTAATGCTGAAGTCATCTACATTAGTGCTTCAACCTTAGTTAATGAAATGCTAAATACCGTTAAGGCAGACAGTAAGAAATTTAGCAAGAAAATGGACGAGTACAAGAAAGCGGAAATCCTAATGTTAGATGATATGGGAACTGAATTATTAACGAAATGGACGGTTCAAAGCGTTATTTATGAGATTTTAAACGCACGTATGAATAATAAACTTAAAACATGGTTTACAAGTAACTTAACAAAGCAGGAGTATCAAATGCACGTCATGAATGCGATAGGCGATAAGATGACCGCCGAACGACTGATGACAAGGATTGATACACTGGCTGCTGAAATTCAGATGAGTGGTAAGAATTTAAGAAAGGTGGCACAAGCATGACAACATTTGAAATGTTTAAACGAGATATTGAAGATTTAGGATTGAATTTACATATCGGAGCAAAAAATGATTGGGTGGCATTGGGTAGATTGTTGATAGTGCAACTACTAGAAGATGAATATATCGAATTATCCACGATAGAACAGGTTGCAGATTGGCGATATAGAAGATTGAAATATTACCTAGATAGATTATACGCAGGTAGTTATGAGTGGAGTGAAGCAGTTGTATTCTAAGCAGAGTTTGAAGCGAAGAGTGACTAAAAAACAGATTAAGCAACCTAAATATAATAATCGGAAAGTGGAAATTGACGGTCATAAGTTTGATAGCAAGCTAGAAGCGGAATATTACACTTTTTTGAAACATAAAAAGGCAACAGGTAAGATTAAAGATTTTAGCTTACAGCCACGATATACGCTTCAAGAACCGTTCAAACGGGACGGGAAGACTTATCGATCAATTACTTACATAGCAGACTTTGAAGTGCTACACAATGACGGTAGCACTCAGGTCATTGATGTTAAGGGCATGATGACAGACGTATTTAAGATTAAAGCAAAGATGTTTACAAAATTATATGGAAAGTTGTACCTAGTCAAAAATAGCAAAGCAGGATTTAAATTAGAAGAATTTTAGGGGGAAGTAAGTATGAATAGAACACAATTAATCGGAAATTTAGTGAGTGACGTTGAGTTTAAACAATCAGCAAGTGGAACAGGGGTAGCTAGATTAAGATTAGCGGTTAGACGAAATTTTAAGAACCAACAAAACGAGTATGAATCAGACTTTATTAATTGTGTGGCTTTCGGGAAGACAGCTGAGATGATTAGCCAGTATTTTAATAAAGGCTCAAAGATAGCAGTAGACGGACGCATTCAAACTGGTAGCTATGACAATAAACAAGGTCAAAGAGTATACACAACCGATATTGTTATTGAAAACTTTTACTTTATCGAAAGCAGACAACAAGCAAACACTCAACAAAGATTTGACAATCCATTTGGTGACTTGGAAGCACAACCTGTTGGCATACATGATAATTTACCATTCTAATCGATGTAGAGATGATAGCTATTATTAAAGACCATTACGAATATGTTTTGGTGGATTATTTTGGAACGATATATGGTTATTTTGAAACAGAAGGATTGACACATCAGTATCTGCAGAAAGAATATCCTAGCCCTACCACTAATTATGGTGGCGGGCAAAAACAGATAAGAAAGTATAATGATCGGATTTTAAACAAGCCAATGGAAATTAAGCGAATAAAGAAGGAAAGCATAACAATCGTGGAGGAATCTATATGAAACCACACTATTTAAAAGCATACGTCAAACCGCACGCACCAAAACACAAGGATTACTTGCATATCGAAATAAAAGCAGACAAACCACCAATCACCTCTTATGTGGTATGCGTTGGCACAGAAGTTGTATTTGAGAGTAAATCACGTGGAGAGTGCAATCGGTATATTTTAAATAATCTAGGACGAGAATACGAAATTAAGGCGGTGAGGGAGTGAAGAATTTACGTAATATAAGAGAACGACAAGGATTGTTTCAGTGGCAGTTGGGTGAAATAATCGGTATTAGTCAAGTGGCTATTTCAGCCATTGAAACTAGGGAATCATGTAGCATCGAAACAGCTTGTAAGTTAGCAGATGTACTGAATGTAAGTTTAGATGAGTTGTGTGGTCGGGAGTACCACCGAAAAGAGTTTGATGAGACGCATGCTAAGGTATTGAATGATGTTATTACTAAATTAGTGAAATTGGAGGATGAGTTTTATGATGAGTGATTATGGGGTGAATGAAGGATGAGTACATTAGAAGAATTGGAAAAGAAATATAAAGAACTTGGCGATGAAATTGAGAAGTTGAAAGCAGAGAAAGAGAATGAGAGATGGGTACCTAAAGTTGGTGATCGCTACTGGTATGTAGCTAATGATGGATATATTCATGAAACTGAATGGGCTCACTTTGGTATACATAGACGAAGATATTTAATTGGCAACGTATTTAAAACAGAACAAGAAGCCGAGTTTCGGGTAGGGCAGTTAAAAGTCGAAGCGGAGTTACGTAAATTTGCAAGACCGTTCGATAGAGATGAGGAAAATTGGGTAATTAATTATGACGTAGACTTTAATGCGATAATCGTATTCAGATATCATACTGTTCAATGTGGCAATATTCACTTTGCTAGCAAAGAAATCGCACAAAAAGCGATTGACACAGTAGGTGCAGACCGTATTAAGAAATACTATTTTGGCATTACTGAATAGGAGCGTGAAATAATGTTAATCACTGACAATTTAAGAATAACAAGACTTGATGACAAGAATTTGGTATTAGAACAATATGCGAAAGTTTTAAATCCTAAAACAAAAACGGTTAGCTACAAGTGGCAACGACTAGGATATTTCGGTGGCGTACATAACGCTTTAAACCACATTCTAGCGAATGATAGACTGGTTGATATAAATACCTTGGCTACACTCGAAGAATACGTAGAAACGCTCAGAAATGTATCAAACGAAGTAATAAAACGTTGTGCGAAAGCTATCGAGATTGAAGTTGAGAAAGAATACACCAAGGAACAAGAAAAGAAGCTAAAAGAAAAATATAACACCGAGCAGTTGGAGGAAGATTAAATGGAACAAACTATTAAAGTATATTCAAAACCAAATTGCATGCAATGTAATTTTACAAAGAATTTTATAATCGACAACGACATCGAAGCAGAATTTATTGACGTAACGAAAGATGAGCAAGCATTAGCAGAAATGAAAGCGCTAGGCTACAACACTATGCCTGTGGTGTTTGTTAACGAGAATACTCACTGGTTTGGGTTTAGACCTGATGAGTTGAAGAAGTTATGCGTTTAATAGCGTGGGTAGGTATGGTAGCAATCGCAATCGTGTGGTTGCTACTTGAAGATGATGATGAATATACGATGTAGGGGGAATTAATAAAAATGGATATTATCAAATCAATAAGAATATGGGTGCGCAATCGAAACATTCACACAGCGAATCCACGAGATCAGTATTTAAAAGTGGTGGAAGAAGTAGGAGAGTTAGCAGCAGCTTTAGCTAGAGCCAATATGGAATTAATCAAAGATTCGATAGGCGATATCGTCGTTACTTTAGTGTCATTATGCGAAACAATGGACATTGATTTTAATGAGTGCGTGCATGGAGCTTATGACGAGATTAAGGATAGAAAAGGGAAGTTAGTTGATGGTGTGTTTATAAAAGAGGTGGAGTAGATGTTGTATAAAATCAAATTATATGGTGCTTACGGTGAATATTTAAATTGCGAAATCAAGTGTAATACATTCGAAGCATTTAAAGTTAAACTTCTAAAACATTTCGGTAACGTAGATGGTTCTATTCGTGAAAATAAAACTAAATTACGAGTTAAACAGCTTATTAAGTCAGCTGAAACAATGGACGATATACTAAGTGCGTTTAAATCTTCTCATGGTTTTAGTTTGGAGGTTAAGTAGATGAAAATTCTAGCCAAAATGCTAACCAAAATTTTAATTAATGCATTATGGGCAGCCGCCCTTATTATGCTGTTGAGAGGTAGCCTTGATTTAAAATCTTACATCTTGGGAATCGTAACAACATTTATAGAAGCTGTTTATAGAATATGGGGGTTAATAAGTGAAATTGACAGAATTAAATAGTTTCTTTGGGAAACGTTAAAGGTGGTGGTTATCATTAAATTTGAATGGTTGAAAGAATATAAACAACTTGAGCATGAGATAGCACTTTTAGAGTGGAAGCTATCTAAGTCTAAGTTGGAGCTTACTCGTTGGGTTGAAGGTGACTTGATGAACGTGAGGTTAACCAATGAATCGATAGCGAGTAAATTGGAACCAATCATTAAGGAATACGAAGCAGACCTAGCTATTAAGCACAAGCAAATGGATGAACTTAATAAGATCATTGAAGCGTTAAGTGGTACTGAACAACACATAGTTAAGCTTAAATATATCGACGGTCTAACCCTAGAACAGATTGCAGAGGAACTCGGCTATACACCGGGATATATTAGATACAAACATGCTAACATCCGAAAATTTATTAGTTTCATATCTGCTTATCAAGATGAGATTGTAAGCATCAAAGCAAAAACAAATGATTAATGTAATATAAATGTTTGTACTAAAAATGTTTGAACACAAAAGGTATCGAACTATTGACTTCAACGTGTTACAGTATTAGTGTACCAATTCAGGTACGCGTGAGATTCAATTATTTCCTTTAAAATCCTAGTCCATATGCGAATGGAGGCATCCGACTAGGCACTCGAAAGAGTGGTATATACAGCAATCGCCTATTGAGGTTAAGCAATGTCGTAGTTGCCGATTGCATATAACCGAGAATTCACTGATGTTTATCATAGTGTTCCCGAATGGGAGTAAGGTTATAAGCTCTATATACTAGACCTGTCTTGCGTGGTCGCTTATAGAGAACGTGGCGCATATAGTTGTGGCAAGGCGACTATATGGTAAATCCACGATAGTATACGGAAGTGGCTCGCCCGTTGAAAAGTAGAAGCCGAAAGAGAACAATGGTCGCCCACCTTTAAGGCAGTCACGAACTGATGGGTGGCTTTTTAAAGGCTTGGTAGCTCAGTTGGTAGAAGCACTAGATTGAAGCTCTAGGTGTCGGCGGTTCGATTCCGTCCCAAGCCATTATCATAAAATGGAGCATTCCTTTATTGGAGTGCTTTTTATTTTGTAAAGAAAAGGGGTGAAGATGAATGGAAATTGTAATGATGAAGGTAGATGAGTTAATACCTTATGTAAACAACCCACGACATAACGACCATGCTGTCGATACCGTAGCGAGTTCCATTAAGAATTTTGGCTTTAAAGTGCCGATTGTAATTGACAGATTTAACGAAATCGTAACTGGGCATACTAGATTAAAGGCTTCAATCAAACTTGGATATGAAGAAGTTCCTTGTATCGTGGCAGATGATTTGACTGATGAGCAAATTAAAGCCTTTAGATTGGCTGACAACAAGGTAAGCGAGTTAGCCGAGTGGGATTTTGAACTGTTGGAAGCAGAGTTGGGATTGCTAGATTTTAATATGGAGCAATTCGGGTTTGATATGGACGAGTTTGACTTCGATGCCGACGGTGACGAAGTTGTTGAAGATGATTTTGAAATTGAAGAACCTGAACAGCCAATTTCTAAAATCGGCGACGTTTACCAATTGGGAAGACACAGATTGATGTGTGGCGATAGTACCAATATTGAAGATATGAAGAAGTTAGTTGGGAGCAACTTAGTGGATATGTATTTGACAGACCCGCCTTATAATGTTGCTTATGAAGGCAAGACGGCCGATGCTTTAACTATCGCAAATGACCAAATGGAAAATGATGATTTTAGAGAGTTTCTTAGACGAGCGTTTGATACTGCTAATAACTTTTTAAAACCAGGAGCTGTATTTTATATTTGGCATGCAGATTCTGAAGGGTATAACTTTAGAGGTGCTTGTTTTGATATAGGGTGGAAAGTGCGGCAGTGTTTAATTTGGAATAAAAACAGTATGGTTATGGGTAGACAAGATTATCATTGGAAGCACGAACCATGTCTTTACGGATGGAAAGATGGAGCTGGTCACTTGTGGGCATCAGATAGAAAACAAACAACGATTCTTAATTTCGATAGACCACAACGCAATGCAGAACACCCGACGATGAAGCCTATTGCCTTGTTCGATTACCAAATCAAGAACAACACCAAAGGTGGAGATGTTGTGCTAGATTCGTTTGGTGGTAGTGGCACAACGTTAATGGCTTGTGAGCAAAATGGAAGAAATGCACTGCTTATGGAATTAGACCCGCGTTATGTTGACGTAATAATTAACCGTTGGGAACAGTTTACAGGATTGAAAGCAGTTAAGGTTAATAATGAGGAGGAGTAAAATGTTTGAAAAAGTAAACCCGAGTCACCCAGACAAAGTGGCAGATAGAATCGCTGGTGCAATTGTGGATTGTGCTTATAAAATAAGCGATAACCCTAAAATTGCTGTGGAAGTGCTTATTGGGCATGGTGTTTGTCATGTGGTAATAGAAAGCGATGTTCGCATAACATACGAAGATATTATGGCGATTGTAAAAAGAATAGGTGGGGATGTTTATCTAGACCTGTTGAATGTACCACAAGACGAAGCTTTAAATGCTAACCAACAGGACAAGGTTCGTTGTGGAGATAACGGTATATTTAAGGGGGTTAAGGTGTCACAAGAAGAACGCAACCTGTCTAAATTTGTGAGAACTACTTACGAGAGATATCCTTTTGATGGCAAATACATTATTAACGGCAACACCATCATTGCTTGTCAAAGCAACGTTGAGAAATTAAATGTAGACGATAAGTATAATTTAGTATTCAATCCTTTGGGGTATTGGACTGGTGGAACAGACGTGGACACAGGAGCAACTAATCGTAAACTTGGAAGTGATATGGGCAGAGCTGTAACAGGTGGTGGGTTGCACGGGAAAGACTTATCGAAGGCAGATGTAGCAGTCAATATATATGCTCACTTAAAAGCACAGGAAACAGGAAGAGATGTCGAGTTGTGTTGTGCGATTGGGGATGAAACGGTTGATGGCAAACCTTACAGTGAAATAGTAAAGGTTGCTCGAAACTATATCGACTCTCTTGGTGGCTTCGAGAAGTTAGCCGAATGGGGTTTGATATAAAGGAGGATGTATAAATGGCTCGTTCGAAATACGAGGAGTGGCTCGAAAAAGACAACCTCACTCGTATAGAGTCATGGGCGAGTGATGGACTGACTAATGAGCAGATAGCGAAAAACATAGGAGTTTCCAGACAAACGCTTGATAATTGGTGTAAAAAGCACGTTGACATATTTGACGCTATAAAAAAAGGTCGTGAACCAGTTGTACGAGAACTTGAAAATGCGTTGATAAAGAAAGCAAAAGGGTTTGAATACGAAGAAGTAACGACTGAAGCGTGGGTAGACGATAACGGTAATAAGAAGCAAAAGGTATCTAAGCATAAGAGGTATAGTCCACCTGATAGTTCAGCGTTGATGTTCTTACTGAAAAACTACAAACCAGACAAGTATCGCAATTACAACGAATTAACTAAACGACAGATTGAAGCAGAAATTAAGAAACTGGAAGCCGAAGCAGATAGAGCATTGGCAGAAGTGGAAGAAAACAAAGCCTTAGCTTCAATGCGATTGGTGATTGAAGATGACATAGCGAGGTTTGATGAAGATGACAGATAATGAATACAGATTTAAAGTCAGACTTGAAGTCAATCCGAGCTTTTATGACGTGTGGGCAACACGCAAGCCTTTTAATATTTTAAAGGGTGGTCGTGGGTCGTTTAAATCATCAGTCATTAGCATGCTATTAGTCCGTATGATGTTGTATTACATTTCTAAAGGTGAAAAAGCGAATGTTGTTTGTATTAGAAAGACAGCGAATAATATCCGAGATAGTGTGTACGCTCAGATTATATGGGCATTAAACAAATTCGGTGTAGCACATGATTTTAAGTTAACTGTATCCCCTTTTACTATTAAACATAAAGGGACGGGTTCAACATTTTATTTTTACGGACACGACGACTTTAACAAACTGAAATCGAATATCGTAGATGATGTCATTGCTTTGTGGTACGAAGAAAGTGCTGATTTTAAGAATTCAGAAGAATTCGACCAAACGAACGCCACATTCTTACGTCAACGAAAGAAGACCAGAAGAAACGTGACGGTGTTTTGGAGTTATAACCCACCAAGAAACCCGTATCATTGGATAAATGAGTGGGTGGACGGTTTAAGGGGTTCTGAAGATTATTTAATTCATGAAAGTACCTATTTAGATGACGAGTTAGGGTTTGTTAACGAACAAATGCTGAATGAAATCAATCGTATCAAACGAAATGATTACGACTACTATCGTTACCTCTATCTAGGGGAAGCAGTTGGGTTAGGCGACAATGTATACAACATGGATCTAATTCACGAAATAGAAGAATTGCCTGACAATGAGTATTTAATCGGACTATACTTCTCAACCGATACGGGTCATCAAGTATCAGCCACCACTTCAACTTGCTATGGATTAAGCACCAGTGGGAATGTGTTCCTACTCGACACAAGCTATTACAGTCCTGTCGGCAAGGTCAAGAAACGAACTCCTGTCGAGCATTGTCAAGCAATTAGGGGGTTTGAAGATGAAATGATTGCGAAGTATCAAAAGCCTGTCATGAATAAGACAATTGATAGTGCAGAAGGTGCTATTCGAAATCAGTATTATGATATGTACGGGGAACATTTGCACCCCGTAGCGAAAAAGAAGAAAGTAGACATGGTCGACTATGTGCAAGATTTATTGGCACAAGGTCGTTTTTTTGTGCTGAAAACAGAAGGCAACAAGATATTCATTAGCGAACATCAACAGTACAGATGGGATAGTAAGAGTATTGAAACTAACCCTGACAATCCTAGTGTCGTTAAGGTAGATGACCATACGTGTGACTCGTTCCAATATTTCGTTTTGGATAACTTAAGTCACTTAGGATTAGCAGTAGGTAAAGGGGTGAGATAGTGTTTGAAAAAGTAATGACTGTTATTAGAAGGGGGTTGGTTAGGATAGGACTGATTAAGGAAATAAACTCGTTGATTGAACATAAGGAACTTATGGTTAATGAACAAGCTTATAACAGAATTAGAAAGAATAAGGACATTTACAACGGCTATCACAAGGCATGGCACCATATCGACTATTTAAACTCGGTTGGTGATACTAAAACACGTGACATGGTTCGTTTAGGCATGGGGAAAGTAGTCGCACACGAAATGGCAAGCTTAATCTTTAATGAACGTGTGCAAGTTGATGTTAACACTCGTGGTTATGAAGGAGATAATGACGAAGTAGCGGAGTTTATCCAAAACGTTTTGAAAGATAATGGGTTCTATAAGAACTTCCAACGCTATTACGAGTACTGCATGGCATTATCGGGCATGGCAATTAAAGTATACCACCATGACGGTAAGATTAAACTAGCATGGGCGAGTGCTGATAGCTTCTTCCCACTAGGAAACGACTCAGAAACGATTGATGAAGCGGTGTTCGTGACAGAAGAACAACAAAACGGTAAGTATTATACGTTGTTGGAGTGGAATACATGGGAAGTTGACACCTATGTGGTTCGTAATGAACTGTACGAAAGTACAGATAAAGGAAAGTTAGGGGTTAAAGTTCCGTTAAGCACAATTTACGAGAACTTACAAGAAGTGACACCGATTGATAACTTGAAACGACCACTGTTCGTGTATATTAAACCGAATACAGCTAACAACAAGGATATTAATAGTCCCTTGGGTATCTCAATTTACGAGAATGCTTATGACACACTCTATTCTTTAGACTACCTATACGACTTCCTAATGAACGAATTCAAATTGGGAGTGCGAAGAATAGCAGTAGAGCCTAGCATGCTGAAGTCGCTGCCTAAATACAACGACATGCGACAGGTAATTGGTATGACACAAGCATTTGATACTGATGAAACGGTATTTATTGGTATTGCAGGTGAAGGGGACGGTATTAAGGACTTAACGGTTAGCTTGCGAGTTGACGAGATAGTTCAAGCGATTAACACTCAATTGGAAATCTTATCAATGCAGACTGGTTTGAGTGCAGGGACGTTCACGTTTGACGGTAAAACCGTTAAAACAGCAACAGAAGTTGTGTCGGAGAACTCTAAGACTTACAAGACGAAGAACTCGCATGAACAGTTAGTAGCTGAAGGCATTAAAGAATTAATCACCACGATCATTGACGTAGCTTCTCTGTATGAATTGATACCAATGACAGAAGTTGATGTATCGATTAACTTTGATGACTCAATCGCACAAGACAGAGATAAAAACCTAGAATACTACTCAACTATGGTTAACATGGATATGATACCACTGGTTGAAGCTATTCAGCGTGTAGCGAACGTCAACGAAGATACAGCAAGAAAATGGTTAGCAGAACGACAAAAAGAAAAAGCCATGTCTATGCAATTAATTCAATCGCATGAAGTAGACATGTTTAATATAGCTCCTAATGATATGGAGTGATGTAGATGGCAATCCAATCAAGCCTATTCGTTGAGCAAATCTATCAACAAATAGAAATGGAAATACTAGAAGTCATTGCTAAGAGATTGTCGCAGGGCATGTATACTGATGACGGTATATTGCATTGGAAAATGAAACAAATAAACTTACTAGGTCGATTAAGACAAGACCAATACGAGATTATCGCTAAATATTCAGGCAAATCTGTTGAAGCGGTAAAGGTCATGTTAGAAGAAGTCGCACAGGACGAATATAAGCGTCTCACAGGTCATTTAAAGCAATATGAAGGTAATTATATTCCTACCACTTTATCGAGTTATGGAGCGTTATATACGCTAACCAGTGCATTAGAACAACAAGCTATCGAAGTATCAAATATGCTAAACAGTTCTATCATTCAAGGGGCAGAACAATCCTACCGAGATATTTTAACTGAAGCGGTCATGAATGTATCTTCAGGTAGGGAGTCCATTCAATCTTCTGTGGTTAGGTCAATTAAACGCATGGCAGAGCAAGGCATTCCAACATGGACTGATAAAGGCGGTCGTGTGTGGAGTAACGAGGCTTACGTTAACATGACGATACGAACGACTAATAAGAATGTGACTAATCGAGTGACTAATAACCTACTTGATGAGTACGACATTGATTTAGTGAGAGTATCAGACCATGCAGACAGTAGACCTGAACACGCTCCATATCAAGGTAAGATATACTCACGAAGTGGCAAAAGTAAGAAATACCCACCACTAAGCGAAACAAGCTATGGCGATACGAGAACAGGACTTGTGACAGGCATTAATTGCCGACACTTACTATATCCTTACTTTGAAGGTGTGAGTGCGAAATATCCTGAACCACTACCGATTGATGAGGTACAGAAGAACTATGAACAATCGCAAAAACAACGATACTTAGAAAGACAAATAAGAAACGCTAAGAAACGTAAGGTTGCACTTGAAGCCTTAGGGGTAGATGATGAAGAAATCACGAAAGCCGATAGGTTAATCAAGGCTAGACAAGCTAGAATGCGTGAGTTTATCCGACAAACAGGTAGAACACGACAATATAGTAGAGAAAGGGTGGTAAGTTGAGTAAGTCCAGCGAACAAATGTTAAACATAGCTAAGAGTCTGATTGAAAGTATCAATCCTGATGATGTGGTTAGAGTTGTGACTAATCAAGGTACAGCGACCAATGGTTATGAAGGTATCACGATTGACATTATATTTAGCGAACCCACACAGACACCTAATCAAGAAAAGGTTGATGAGTGGATGGCTTAATGCTAGTGAGTGAAAAGGGGTGAAAAAATGGAATTGGTATTATACTTACACAACGGGAACACACTTAAATTTGAACAAGTAACTAATTTATTTATTGATGGAGAAGAAATATCGTTCAATTACGTTAGCTCTTCAACTGGTAAACACAAAGAAGCTACTTTTAAATTTGCTTCAATTTTAAGAATGGCAACAGAGAAATAATAGTCCTGAGTATGACTTAAAAAGGCTTATTTATTTTAGAAAGGGGGATAGCACCTTGAAACCGTCTGAAAACTGAAAGGAGGTTATCCACATATCTCGTCTAGCACTTACGTTAAAGTGCTTTTTTTATGCACAAAAATGCTTGTTTTTGTAGTTTTTAACCCCAAAATAGCAGACAAAAGTCAGAAAACCGTCCTAAACATGCTTATGACGTTAAAAGGGGCAAGGAAACCGACAACAAAGTCGTTAAAAAAGGAGTAGAGAAAATGAAAAAAGAAATGTTGAAATTAAACTTACAAATGTTCGCAGAACCCGAAGTTGAAGAAGCTAGCACTCAATCGGAAGGTGCTGAAACAGTTGAAGAAGTAGCGAAAGTGACCTTCACACAAGATGAGTTTAATTCGAAGATGGCAGAACGTGCTAATCGTGCTGAGAATGACTTATTAAAATCATTAGGGGTTACCTCTAAGGAAGACTTGCAACAGGCTTTAGCAGAGTTCCAAGAGTTTAAAGACTCACAGAAAACGGAAACTGAGAAGAAAGATGAGCAAGTCAAGGCTCTGATTGATGAGAAAACACAGTTGCAGACCGATTACGATAATCTAAAAGCACAAGTGGAAGCTATGAAGTTAGGTGTTAAAGATGACTCAATCGAAGAAGTTATCCAACTAGCAAACCTAAAAGTGACTGATGAAGTTACCTTAACAGAAGCTATGAAACAAGTGATTGAGAAGTTTCCAATGTTTACTGGAACATCGGAACAAGCACCTGAAAAGAAACCAACGTTCGTTAACCCTGTCAATCCTAAGACAGACGGTGGCGAAGTAGACGCATTTACAAAAGCATTCAAAAAATTTAAATAAAAGGAGTTATTAAAACATGGCAATTAAATTATACACGCAAGCATACGCAGGACAATTACCTGATTTATTCACGAAACAATCACGTTTCTTACGTTCATTCGGTGGGAACATTCAGACTTTAGTAGGTAAAGAAGCAGACGAGAACTTTTTAAAATTAAAAGTATCGGATACTGATGTTGTTATTCAAGAATACTCAACTGATCCAAATGTTGCATTCGGTACTGGTACTGGCAATTCAAATCGTTTTGGTCCTCGTAAAGAAGTTAAGTCAGTTGATTTACAAGTTCCGTTCGACACACCATTATCAATTCATGAAGGTATTGATGGTTACACCGTAAATGACATTCCTGACCAAGTAGTCGCTGAGCGTTTGGCTTTACATGCGATTGCATGGGCAGAGCGTTACGACACAGAAATGTCTAAAGTGTTATCTGAGTCAGCTTCAGAAACGTTAACTGGTAAGTTAACGATTGCCGGCATTCAAAAAGTGTTTAACGAAGCACGTTCTACATTCGTCAACAACCGTGTTACTCGCAACGTTGCATGGGTGGCTTATGTGACTTCAGAAGTTTACCAATTATTAGTTGATAATGCGTTAACAACTACCGCTAAACGTGCATCAACTGACATTGACAATGGAGAGTTAACGAAATACAAAGGGTTTGTGTTAGTTGAAATCGAAGATGACAAGTTCCAAACGGGCGAAAATATCGTGTTTGTAGCAGACAATGTGGGTGTGGCTGGTATCGGTATTCCTGTTACTCGTGTGATTGAGTCTGAAGACTTCGCAGGGGTGGCGTTACAAGGTGCTGGTAAGTTAGGTAAATACGTACCTGAAAAGAACAAGAAAGCTATCTTAAAAGCTACCTTAACAGAAACAGCGCCTGAAACTCAGGAGTAAATATGGGATTAGTCAAGTTTAACTTGCCTTTTAAATCCTTAAAAGATGACAAAGTTTATTCGGCAGAAGAGGTCATTGATATGACCTTTTCTCGTGCCGATAGGATAGTGTCTGATATTCGCAAGCAAGCGATGACGAATGAGGAATTAAAGGCATATTCAGAATTTAGTTATGAAAGGGTAAAACAAAGTAAAGGCGGTGAATAGCCTTGATTACAAGCGATTATTACATCAATGAATATAAAGGTATTGATATTGCTTTAGAAACGCTAGAAAGCCTATTAAAACGTGCTGAGCGTGACATTAAGGTGCTATCTAATTACATTGACCCTGATACGTTAAGTGAGTTTCAACAAAAACTGTATTTAGATGCAATCTGTTCACAAGTTGAATTTCTAGCGACAAATGGGGAACTATCATCTACTATCGTTAACGCAGAAGCAGACTCATTTAACATTGGGTCGTATTCAGAAAGCAACTACAAGCGACAATCTGACGGTAGACAAGAAGATTTTACACGAAGATACTCGTTGATGACGATTGAGTTATTAACGTCCGCAGGTTTGTTTTACAGAGGAGTGCGTGTCCTATGGTAAAACCAATCAGAAGAAACTTATTAACTCACACCATTGAATATAGCGAGTATTCTAATGATGATGTGTGGGGAGTGACTTACAAGGAACCTGTCACGATAGAGCGTGTGAGATTAGAACCTAAAGAAACGGTCGTGTTCGGAATGAATAACCGTCAAATCATAGGGAATACATTGCTATTTCATGACAGCGTACACTCGACACCTTGCAAGTTCGTTCCTGAAAGTAAAGTCATATTCAATGGGCGAGAACTAGTCGTTCAAACTGTCAATGAATATTACGACAAAGAACGACTTCATCATGTTGAGGTGGTGCTAATATGATTGGGTTAGACGTTAAGGTATACACAGACCAAATCACGAAACGACTTCAAAACGGAGTGCAAAACTCCACGTTAAAATTGGCGACTCGTGTATTGGAAGATAGTAACAAATATATCCCTAAGCAAATGGGAGTGTTAGAGGGGAGTTCATTAACTCACTCAGACCTACCAAATGGCAGGTTAGTGTGGGCAACTCCATACGCTCGCAGACTTTATTACAATCCACAATATAACTTTAGCAAGGACGTTAATCCAAATGCAGGGGGATTGTGGTATGAAAGAGCGAAAAGTCAATATCTAAATGAGTGGAAGAAAATAGTAGCGGAGGAATACACATGATTGAAGCGATTGAAATGATTGTGACAAAGATTAATTCACTTGGCTTATATGCGAAGTGCAAAATCGGCACAATGGAGCAAACGAACGAAGCTATCTCATTAATCATCAGTCCTTCAGGGTATTCCAACTACTATATGGACGGTGATAGGACTGAGCCTTTTAGCTTCCAAATTCAAGCGAAATCAACTAACCAAATGCAAGTCATTATGGCTTTAGATAAGATTAAAGACACTTTAGAAAGCATGGATATACAGACCACCACTCAACCTAATTTAGTTGAACAAAGTGGCCTGGTGTATATCTATGCTTCTATTTTTACAACGACAATCGGCAAATTTAAATAAAAAGGAGTTATGTTAAATGGCAATTAAAGACCAACGAATTAAAAACGCACTGTTGATGAAACATTACATTGCAGACCCAGCACATCCTGACTTTTGGATGCGTTTAGGGAAATACATTCCCACCGTAACAGACTCGTCTGAAGACGTGAAGGAAGACGGGGTTGCATGGTATGACGGTGACGGAACATCATCAGAAGAAATCACAGATTATATTATCGCAATGACATTCGAAGGGACTTATGGTGCTGATGATAATGCTATGCGATATTTAGATCATATCAAATATGACACGAACAATCGTGAAGTATTATGGAAAATCGAACGTGAAGACCGTATCGAAACAGGCTTAGCTAATGCAAGTGGTATTGTAACAGGTGGTGGTGAAGCGAGTGCTTTTGGTGAGTTTAAAACGACTTTAACTCGTAAAGAGAAACCGAAGGTTACGAATTTAGACGGAGAAACAGCTTATGTGTTTAAGCACCCTGCAACTAACGGGGGAACAGCTGAAACGCAAGAATAATCAACGGGAGCTATACGCTCCCTTATTTTTTAATCAAAAAAGGAGTTTGAAGGATGAAACCTATTAAAGTTCAGAAAAATTATATTGATATCCCTTTCGTAGACGACAAAACAGGCGAAACTATCCTTGAGTTGAAGTTTGAATTGTCGGACGAAAAGGCAATGGAATTAATCAAAATTAAAGAAGAATTAGCAGATAAAGAAGTCAAAGACTATGAAGGTTTGAAAGACGGTATCAAGACTATGGTGGACGGACTATTGGGCGAAGGTTCGTTTGACAAAATGTTTGCAATAACACCTGTCGTTAAAATGGTATTCCAATACTTTTTAGCAATTTGTGAAGGCATCACTGAAGAATTAGAAGAACGAAAGCTAAAGCAGGTCAATGACGAACTAAGCGAGTTTATTTAGGGGTGGTGTAATGCAAGTTTATAAACCACTTAAAGATTTTATTGCGATTGGTGGTAAAAGATACAACATCAACGCTAGTTTTGACAACTTGCTTAAAGCCCAAGCTGTTTTAAAGTCCAAGAAAATTGACTCGTATTTCAAAACTATCATGGCTTTTGTCTTTATGTTTGGGGAATTAGACCTGAGAAGTAAGTATCCTGACTCAACCGAGATTGATATGTTTCATCAAGAGTTCATGGCTTTAGGCTTCCACGAAATAGAGCCTGAAGTACTTCAACAAGCGTTTGAAGATGTACTTAGACGATACGGTGGCAGAGCCAATGACGGTCAATTGTATGATATTACAGGCGAGCCTATGCCTCAAGCAATGATTGAGAGTGGTAATCGGCTATTTGACATAGACCAAGACGGAGACGCTTTATTTGCTAGTTTCATGATGGCTTATGGAATAGACTTATTCGAGCAACAAGGCAAATTGCATTACTCGAAATTTAAAGCCATGTTGGATAACTTGCCAAACGATACACCTTTGGGGCAGATATTCGAAATCAGATCATGGTCGCCCGAAAAAGACAAACGCAAGCGTGAGGAAGTCATGCGAGAACTGCAAAACAGATACAAATTGAGAGGCGGTGAGGTAGATGAGTGATGGTAGAGTTGAAATAAAAGTCAATGTAGAAGATAGCGAAGTCGGTCAACTTAACCAAAGTTTGGGTGGTATCGGTGGTGCTGTTAGTAAAGCTAAAATCGGCATTAAAGATATGGCAGGTGCTTTGGGGTTATTTAAACTCGGAAGCATGGCAATTGACGGTATCACAAGTGCCTTTGGTGAGTTAACAGGAGAGATGAACGAGTCCATGAAAGCATGGAGTACGTTCGAAGGGAACATGGCTATGATTGGCAAGAGTGGAGATGAAATCGCTAAGGTTCAGGCTTCCTTACAAGATTTCGCCACCAAAACAATCTACTCCGCTTCCGATATGGCTTCTACCTATTCTCAAATGGCTGCTATTGGATATGACAAGACAGAGCAACTTGTTAAGGGTATGGGTGGTTTAGCAGCTGCTTCAGAAAACCCACAACAAGCAATGAGAACACTATCTCAACAAATGGTTCAAGCTTTAAGTAAGCCTACCATGAGATGGGAAGATTTTAAGCTTATGCTAGAACAAGCACCTGCTTCCATGTCTGAAGTAGCCAAACACATGGGCATGAGTTTAGATGAGTTGGTAGTCGCAATTCAAGACGGGCATATCACATCTAAACAATTCGCAGACGCAGTCGCTGAAGTCGGTACGAATGAAAACTTCAGTAAAATGGCTACCACCTACAAAACAGCAGACCAAGCTATGGACGGTCTGAAAGAGACATTGGCTAATAAGCTATTGCCCGTTTATGAGAAATGGCAAGAATTCCAAATTAAAGGCATTGAAGGTATCACTGATTTAGTAGATAGCTTTGATGTTAACGGTCTGATTAATGGCTTTAATAAGGCACTACCTAACATTCAAAAAGTTGCTAATAATATCGGCAAGTTTCTGACGACTGGAGCTCAGAAAGCAACTAGGTTCTTTAAGCCAATGACGGACGGTTTCGTCAAGATTGGTAAAGATATGCTAGGCTTCTATGGTAGTTTTGGCGATATGTTTGACAAGATTGCAGATGGCGATTGGGAAGGTGGCTTGAAAGTCTACTCTGATGCCTTTAGCAAGACTTTCGATAATATCGTAGATAATTCAAAGAATATCGTCACAGGTATGAAAGACAACCTATTTAAGACAATTGGAGCTACATCATGGTCTGATGTTGGAACTAAGGTAGGTTCGGTTCTATCGGACGGTATCGACTGGGGAGCAAGTCTACTCAGTACTGGTTGGGATATTGCAACAAGTATCGTCGACAAAGTTACAAGTGTTGACTGGGGAAATGCGTTGTATTCCTTTACAACTAATGTGGCAGGCTTTGCTAAGAACGCTTATTCAGAAGTGAAAGCTAACTTAGACGAACGTTTTGGTGACGGTAAACTTGGACAGTCAATCATTGACCAAATCTTTAATCCTGATAGTGAGTTGAGGGTAACTTTAGATAAGATTGACACTGCTATCATGGAAGGACTAGAAGGTGCTATTGATGGGGTTAGTGAAGCAATACTCGGTATGTCTATTTCTGATATTGACGACAACTTAGAAACGTTATTTGGCAAGATTGGTGATATTGAATTTACGGGTGACTTTGGAAAGCTTGTAACGGACATTGAAACTGCTATTTCAGAGTCCTTTGGTGACTTCTCTTTTAATGACCTACTCCCTGAATTAAGTTGGGGTACATGGGAAGATGACATCAACGACTTATTGAGTTGGATATCAGCCAAAGGCGAAGAAGTTAAAGCTAAGTATAAAGAGAACTTCAACTTTGAAGGTGAAGGTGGAAAGCTATCAACTGGTAGTTCTAGGGGTAGTGGTACAGGTTCAGGAACGGTGGCATTTGGTGTTGGTCGTTCACAAGGAACCACTAAAGTAGAAAGTCCGTTAAAAGACGTTGACGTGTCAGCCGATACTGCACGTATAGAAACTGCTATTCAGACTATGTATGACACTATCCAAACTATGACAACAGAAGCTAATACGCAAATGGAAACGAACTTTAGCGACTCAATGAATAGGCTATTCCAAACTGCTATGCAAGGCATGGGTAGAGTCAACCAAGCTTTTACATCAGGCTATCAAACTGGCTTAGTCAATGCACGAGGGTTTAGTGACTCGCTTGTGATGATATTCGAAAATATCGCTGTTCGCTTGCAACAATCAGGAATGAACGCAGGGGAAGGATTTGCTTTAGGTTTAGAAAGCACTCGTGGCCGTATCATGAGTACTGCTCGATCAATTGCTAATGAAGTTGTCACAACGATTAATAAGGCTTTAGATGAACATTCGCCTTCAAGAGTGCTGTTTAAATCAGGGGCTTTTGCTGGTGAAGGCTTTGCTTTAGGTTTAGACTCGTGGATTGATAGAGTATCAGGTATTTCAAATAACTTAGCTATGGCTTCAGTTCCTGACCTATCGAAAGTCAATCACAAATTTAGTGGTGTTAATGGCACGATTAGTCAGATTATCCAAACTGCTAATGATACTAATAACGCTGTCGTGGTCGAAGCGATTGAAAGCCTTGAAGAAACGTTAACGCAAAAACAATTTGCTATCACGAGTGATGAAGTAGCAGATAAAACGCAAAACCGATTAGATAAGACAATCGGAAAGAATGCAAAATATAACGAAGCATGGGGGGTAGGAGGATGAGTTTAATCACGATAAAAGAAAAAGTCATGACGGAACACTTTGACTCCTCCCGTCATGGCTTACGGTTGAGAAGTAGACAAGCCGACACACCTGATATTAAAGGCGAGGACGCAAGTATTCAGTTCATGAATGGGTCATTTGATTTTTCTATGATAATGGGGGAAGAATTTTACGAGGACAGGATACTAAAATTTGAATTCGGTGCGGTTAGAATGACTAAAGAACAACGAAAGGTGTTAGAAGCGAAGGTTAAACAGGAGCTAATGGGCAAAGGTAGAATACCTATCTTTGACACATGGAAATACGGTTACTTTTGGTATGGAAAATGTGTAAAAGTCAAGGTTAAAGATGACCCTCGCAATCACGGAACAGAAGTCAATATTGAGTTTCAAGTCTATCCTTATATGCTTTCGGTTCATTCATTCTTTCACGATATTTGGGATATCTTCAGTTTTGATGATGATGTCGCAAGCTATAACGCTTTTACGGTTAACGGAGAACTTGACATTGAATTGTACAACAACGGTGCTTCAAGTGTTATTCCTGAAATTATTGTAAAAGCCAAAACACCATTGAAAGCAGGCACTGACTCAACTGGTGGAACGGTCACCGAAACGAAAGTAATTGAAGGCACGAAGTATACCGTTAAAAGAGGTGATGTACTATGGCGAATAGCAAACATGTATAAGACAACGGTCGCTAATATTTGTAAGTGGAACAACATCAGAGCGACTGATTTTATCTATCCTAATCAAGTGCTTTATGTATCAGCACCACGAACGGTGACCACGACCACCGAAACGGAAGTCAAGACCAAACCTGTCTTTATGGAAATCGACTTTTACGGCGATATTATCAAGTTGGATAATGGCACTAATAAGAATACTAAGTTAGTGCTAAAACAAGGTGTTAATCGCCTTAAAATTAAAGGAAATGGCACGATTGGTTTTGAATATCGAACTGAGGTGATGGCTTAATGTATCGAGTGATTTTAAAAGATGATTATTCAGATCAATTTGAAAAAGTCTTACATGAGCCACTAGCCAATGGAAATAAATTATTGAGTGGCAAGGGAACGCTCCGTATCGTCGGGTGTAGTTCTTTTACTGCTCAAATACCACCTACTAACGACTACTTTCATGCGATTAATTCAATGAAGTCAATCATTGAAATATATGACGTTATTAATGATAGATTGATTTTTGAGGGGCGAGTATTAGACCAAGACTTTGAATTTAAGAAAGACGGAACTCATTATCATAAAATCGTGGCAGAGGACTTTAAAAGCTATTTTAGAGATACTTCACAACGCTATGCTAAGCGTGAAAACAAAGGAGTAAGAGATTTACTTGCTTACGTTTTAAACGTGCATAATGAACAAGCAGAAACACATAAGCAATTCGTGTTAGGAACGGTCACAGTTGACTCTGATACGGACACGCCATACAGATGGATTGATTACGGGACAACCTTTGATATTTTGCAGAACATGTTTTTGCGTGATATCGGAGGTTATTTTGTTATTCGAAGAAACGAACAAAAGCAATTAGTCTTAGACTACTTGAAAGAAGTTGGGAAAGACAGCGACATGCGTTTTGAATACGGTCAGAACGTGGTACGAGCCACTAAAGAAACGGATAACCTTGAAGTGATTACGGTCATTGAGCCTTTAGGGGCGAACGTTGATGATAACAATGATGATGTCACGAAGTACGGAACGAAAGTCACTAGACCTAGATTGAGCATATCGAGCGTGAATAATGGCAGTCCGTTTATTCGTGACGAAGAACTAATTCAAGTCTTTGGTGAAATCACTAGACAAGTTAACTTCTCGGACATCACAGACCCTACTGTCCTAAAGAATAGGGGATTGCAATTCAAAGAAGAGCAAATGGCAAGCCTTAATAACTGGGATTTAACCTTGATTAATCGTGGGTTGATTGACCCCTACTTTGAAACGATAGAAGTTGGCAATCGGTATATCACAGACCTGCCAATGCTAGCCAGTCCTGAACGATTGCAATTGACAGAAGTTAACTTTGATGTGCATAGTTTTAGCGAGGTACAGGTTAAGGTTGGCGATACCAATTCAACCCTATCCATGTATAAGCTAATGAACCGAGAAGCTAGACAGTCAATGGCACGAATAAACAGTGAAAACTATGATTTAAGAATTAATCAAACGAAGTTAAATCAACTGATACTTGATTTAGATAATGCTGTTACGAATAAAGCGAGCCAAGAAGTGATTGATGAACTGCAAAGACAAATTGAAGAATTAAAAGAGAAAATCGAAACTGGAGGTACAAACTAGATGGAATTAAAAGATATACTACCATTCCTTGACCCTGAAACATTAAAACGTTGGACGGAATATCAACAAACACGTGATTGGAATTTAGTTGATTGGACTAAACCTAAAACATTCACTGATTTAGCAAATATCGTTCGAAATAGTGGTTTAGGTGGTGATGTTAGAGAAGCACTAGCCAAAATGTTTGAAGAAGTGTCGGTCATGGTAGGAGCAGGGGCTAACGAAGAACAAGCTAGACAGATTTTAGAGTTAATAGGTAAGTCGATTGAAAAAGGTAACGTCACAATGGCAGACTTAACCCAAGAAGTGAAAGAAGCCTTGACAGGTGGTAGTGTGCCAGTCGTGGGAGAAGGAGCAGTTGGTGTCGTGAATTTAGATGTGACTTTAAAACAATTTTACGAAGATTTTAATGGCATGATGACAGAACAAGACCAAAATTGGAGTGTGAATTAATATGGCAGATAAAATGATGAGAATTGCTGGTAGAGACAGTTTAGGGAAAGCAAAGGCAATTCAAACGAATTCGGACGGAGTGTTACATACGAGTACGAACATTGAAAGACCAGCGTTTCCTACTTCCACGTTCCAAAGTGGTCAGGAATATGTGACACCAATCAAGAAATCATACGGTCGAGATAAATTAGTTATTCAATTTTATTTCTTCGGAGCGTTGGAGTTATATATACAGTACGTGAATAAATCCGCTCCCGGTTATGAGTATCAGACAGAACCTTTTGAATTAATCTATTCTAATCCAGCAGAAGGATCAACAAACTTTAAAAAATATCATAGAGTGGAAGTGGATTTGAAGTATCATACTTATAAGCTTAAAATTGTAAATAAACATAATTACGCAACAAGGTTAGATGGGGATAATATTGAAATTTTAGGATATCAATTACCTAAAATCAATGAAACAATTAATGTTAAATCTAACATGGAGTCTCGCCGATTGTTCGCTAGTACGGTTGTAGGTGGTAAAGGCAACACTAATGATACATTAACAACTGAGCGACGCAGCTCGTTGGGCTATACTTATTCCAATTTAAACTTTTATGCTTTCGGCGGTTTCCAAATTTATGTTAAATACCTTCAAAACAACAACGACCGTGGGGCTGATTGGGAACTAGTATATAATAACCCGATTGAGGGGTTTGGTAATTCCAAAGAGTTTCATACTGTTTCATTTAAACTTAAATATCATCTATACCAATTGAAATTTGTCAACAAACATGGATTTGGTACAAGATTAGATAATGATACAAAAGAAATATTAAGTGACGAACCTTTATTTGATGAGTATTCTGTGAAATTAGCTAATCCGAAATTAAAAACTCCCAAAACTACTTTAACCTTTAAACCAATTTCCATTGATGTAAAAGTTGGTCATAAGGGGTATGATGGTAAGTTTTACATTTTGGACTCAAACAACGTCATCAAGACATACGACAGTATCACTGATGGTTCATCTGCAACTAGCACGGGGGTTGATTTAGATAGTCTAAATATGACTATTTCTCATATCGTTAAAACTCCACAAGCGATAGTATATTATGGTTCTGACGGTACTAATGCTTATATTTATTCAGCAGTCAATATTTCAACAGTGCCTACACTCAAATTCAAAACGACCAGTACCTCCTTTAGCTGGTTTGAAGTAGATTACAACGTAGACGGCATCAACGGAATAATACTTTCGGGAGCCTATGGCACTGGTCCTGAAAAACGCGAATTAGTTCTAACAACAGATGGTGGACTAACTTTTAAAACCATTAAAACGACAGCTGGAGTGATTTCAAACCCGACAAGTGGTCAAGAATCCGTAAACTCCCATTGGCACGGAGTGGCGATTGATGTGACCAGTGGTTATCTGTACGCTTTAGAAGGTGACCATACGGATAGAGCTGCTATTTGGTGTTCGAAGGACTTAGGTGCTACGTGGCGAAAATTAGATGTGATGGACGGTATTAATCAACAGCCGACAATCGTCGTACCATTCCGACACAATGTATCTTTCGTTCGTGATGGTGACCATGTGGGGATTGACGGGGCGACAAAGCCTACTAATCCGTTCAATGCGCACGGTTTAGTCCATGAAGTGATTGAATTTAACAATCAAAACGGTTGGGAGTTCTTTGGACGCTCTAAAGTTAATACTGTCACAGAGGCTTACATCACGTTTCAAGTTCAGAAAACTGCCACTAGACCTATCATGGTGGCAACAGGTGATGGTGGTGCAAGTTGGCATCAAGTGTATTTTGGAATGACTAATGTAGGAAAACTCTTTGGTCAAGACGATCGTCATGTTTACGTGTACGGAGATACTGATGGAAAAGCTTATTATGCAGAGAAACTTAATTGGATTGATAATTAAGAAAGGAGTAGATTGATGGAAATAATCACAGACATTTTAACAGGTATCCAAGACCACCTTGTCGCTGTTATTGTGACGAGTGCCTTTACAATCGGAGGTTGGTTGTTAAATAAGGCAATTGGTGT
The DNA here is from genome assembly GCF_001552295.1 of Globicatella sanguinis NBRC 15551. GTDB lineage: Bacteria > Bacillota > Bacilli > Lactobacillales > Aerococcaceae > Globicatella > Globicatella sanguinis. Next base: position 34,976 of record NZ_BCQX01000006.1, read on the forward strand.
TTTAAAAGACCACTTACGACTAAAACGAGAAGCGATGGAACACGAAAGTACAGAGCAAGACCTTATCAAGCAAGGGGTGCTTGCTCTTTTGCGTTTTCGGGTCAATCGGCTTTGCGCTTCGATCAAGCAAAAAGGCTACATGACGATTGATGAGAAGTTAGATTTAGTCGACATATACAGCTCCTATGAGCTTTTGGGGGGCAATTCGAGAACGCACTTGATTTACGAAGATGTGATGAGTAAATATGATGTTAAGGAGGAGGAAAAATGAACATTTTAAATTTACAAGGTAATTCCTTAGCGGTGGCATTAGTCATCGCTATTTTTGTGGCTTTATTCGTGGAAGTTTTGAAATATTTTGACAAAAAAGGTGCTTTCACAGCTAACTTTATCAATCTATTATCATTAGTCATCGGTTGGTCATTAGCTATGGTTGCCATGAAATTATTAGGCGGTCAACTAGATGAGTTTACTTTTATCGGTTTAGGTGCAGGTGTGGCATCAAGTGGGATTTATGAGATAACGAATAATTTATTCGGAGGTGCTAAGGTTGACAGTAAATAAAGTTTTAGAGATTGCCCAAAGCTATTTAAACGTTCAAAAGTATTCACCACAACATAAGGCTATCATTGACGCTTATAATAAGGTCAAACCTATTCCTATGGGATATCCAGTGAAATATGATGATGACTGGTGTGATGTTTTCGTTACACACGTTTTCGATAAAGCAGGGCAATCAAACTTAATTGGGCGTGAATGCGGTGTGGAACGTCACAAGGCTATTTGGAAATCCAAAGGTATTTGGTTAGGTTTAAAGCGTCCGCAAAAAGGCGATTTAGTGTCGTTCCATTGGGGCGGACAACGTAATGGATTTGCTAACCATATCGGGATTGTTTATGCGGTAAATGGG
>NZ_BCQX01000007.1 GCF_001552295.1 Globicatella sanguinis NBRC 15551
AATTTTAGAACTTTCACTGTTATCTCGAATATAGATGTTTTTAATTATTTTCTAATATTTACTTGACTTATTTTCTATTTATAGTATTTTTAATATTATCGGTATGCTTATAAAGCATAGAGGAGGAATCATCATGACAAAAAAATATAATGTTGCGATATGTGGTGCGACGGGTGTTGTTGGACGCAAAATGATTCAAGTCTTGGAAGAAAGAAATTTTCCAGTGAATCAACTCTATTTATTTGCTTCAAAACGTTCAGCAGGTAAAACACTAACTTATAAAGGTGAAGCTGTCACCATTCAAGAATTAACAGAGGACTCTTTAAAGACTCCTATTGACATCGCCTTATTTTCAGCTGGTGGCGAAACATCATTAAAATATGCGCCGATTGCGGCCAAAAATGGTATCTTCGTCATTGACAATAGTTCAGCATGGCGCATGGATGACACGGTTCCTTTAGTAGTACCTGAAGTGAATCCGCAAGCATTAAAGGCTGATAGTAAAATTATTGCCAATCCTAATTGTTCAACAATCCAATCGGTAGTGCCTTTAATTGCTTTAAAACCTTATGGCATCAAACGGATTGTTTATACAACTTATCAAGCCGTTTCAGGTGCTGGTAAAGAAGGGATTAGTGATTTAGAAAATCATGAGACCAATAAGTTTCCTTATTCAATCAATGATAATGTCTTACCACATATCGATACCTTCTTAGAAAATGGTTATACTAAAGAAGAAATCAAAATGATCAAAGAAACGCAAAAAATTCTAGAACAACCAGACTTAAAAATAACAGCTACTTGTGTGCGTGTACCTATTCACACTTCACATGCAGTGTCAATTAATATTGAGTTAGAACAATCATTCACTTTAGATGATATTCGTCAAGCCTTCAATAATTTAGACGGTGTCATCGTGCAAGATGACCCACAACATAATCTTTATCCCCTACAATCAAAAGCAACGGATCATGATGGGGTGTTCGTTGGTCGTATTCGCCGAGATGAATCAGTTGCTAATGGACTTAATCTTTGGGTCGTCGCTGATAATTTAAGAAAAGGAGCTGCGACTAATACCATTCAAATTGCCGAATCTTTAATTGAACAAAAACTTATTTAAGCATTAAAATAGCTAGTGGAGAGATGCTAATCAAAGCACCTCCCAACTAGCTATTATTTTATATCATTATTTTCTTCTTGAACTATATTTAACGGCCGCTAGTAATGGCGGTGTCACAATTCCTGAGAATAAAAATTCTGGCACCCCATTTGAAATAACAATCCCCCATAAGACTTTCCATAAATGGGCTGATGTGTCCGCACCTAAAGCTTGCATGCCCCCATTGACTCTAAATAAACCAATAAAGCCTAACACAATGGCTGTATTAAGTAATGAACCTAATGCACCTAATAAGATATGGACCATCTTCGAATTTTGTAGATTTTTGCTTAAATTATAGTATATAGCACCAATAATTAAAGGCATTAAAAATCGTGGCAAAACTGAAATAATCGGTGAATTAAATACCATTGCCGCCATTAAAGAATTGGGCATAATTAAGGCTCTTAACCAACTATTAATTCCCCAAAATGTTCCAACTAGAACGCCTTCTTTAATCCCTAACCAAAGCGTTGCGACAATCACGGTCACATGAACAATCGTCACGGATAATAAAGGTGTATTAATATTGCCTAAAAAAGGGACCCAAGTTTGAATAAAGACTAATGCAAAAAATAATCCTAATTTAACAATATTACCCGTTTTAGAATTTGAATATGTTTTTTCCATTTTATCCCATCCTACAATTTATATTTTTTTATATACATATTTTGGCTCTTGCAATTTTTCATCAAAATCGACAATTAAATCATAGCCTTCAAAATACCATTGATCATTTTCTTCAATAAAGAAAAGCACTTCGTTGTCTGTTACTGTAGAAGCAATCGGATTTAAAGGTTGATCGGGTTCAATTCCAATTGTAAAACCATCATTGATTGGACTTTTGCCATAGATTCTCGTTTTAAATCGGATACCAAATCCTTCATTTAATCCTACTTCCTCTTTAAACCATTGGGCAGCTTTTGGATTAACCATAATTTGCATTGATTATAACTCCCTTTAACATTTTATTTACTATTTTCCATTATACTCTTTTTAAAGCGCTTTTTGTAGCGAAAAACATTAATTTGCAAAAAATAATATATAAAATATTATTATAAAAATGAAATACCTGCTTATGGTTCGATTAAATTATGTTTAAAAGCATAAATGGTTGCTTGGGTCCGGTCTTCTACTTCTAATTTTGATAAGATATTGCTAACATGGGTTTTAACTGTTTTTAGGGTAATAAACAATTCATCGGCGATTTCTTGATTGGAATACCCTTCACCAATTAATAATAAGACTTCATATTCACGACTGGTAAGTTGATCATGCGGTTTAGGTAGACTATCATAATGTTGTTTATCTAATATTTTATCTGAAACTTCTTTTTCGATCACAGTATCCCCTTGGTATGTAGCACGAATCGCATCTGCTATTTCATTCGCAGAGGAGGTTTTGAGTAAATAACCACTGGCTCCACTTTCCATAGCTGGAAATACTTTTTCATCATCCAGAAAAGAGGTCACAATAATAATTTTCGCCTCCGGCCATTCAGCCACAATTTTTTTAGTAGCTTCAATGCCGTCCATGACATCCATCACTAAATCCATTAAAATAATATCGGGTTTCAATTCTAGCGCTTTTTGGTATCCTTGTAGACCATTTTCTGCTTCGGCTACTACTTCTATATCGGGTTGAACCATTAAATAAGATGTCACTCCTAAGCGCACCATTTCATGATCATCTACTACTAAAACTCGTATCATACATTTCCCTACTTTCTGTTAATTGGTATTTTAATATCAATGACAGTCCCCTGATTTGGTAGACTGTTAATTTGAATGATGCCCCCAAGACTTGCGATTCTCTCACGCATATTGGTCAAACCATAGCTGCCAACTTTTTGATTGGCTTTAGTATCAAATCCTTTACCGTCATCGATGATTTTTAATTGCACATTGTCATCTATTTCATGTAAATAAACCTCGAATTTGGTTGCTCGTGCATGTCTTAAGGTATTGGATATCGCTTCTTGAACAATTCGAAATAAATGATCTTCAATGCCACTTTCTAAGCGAATCTCATCTAATTCCCAGTAAACAACTTGAGGGATTTTAGGTTTTAACTCTTTTAATAACTGAGTAATTCCTTCTTTTAGTGATTTATCGGATAGTTCAATCGGTCTTAAATGAAGTAATAATGCTCGCATTTCAGTTTGGGCATTATTAATAATTTCCTCAACTTTGGCTAATTGTTTTTGCGTGGGTTGTGGCATTTCTTTAGCACTCGTTTCGTTAATGGCTGATAACATCATCATTGAGGCAAATAACTGTTGACTTACTGAATCATGTAATTCACGCGCTATTCGCTGACGTTCCTGTTCGATAATTTCTTCTTTAGTTTCGGTACCAACAAAGGTAGGCGCCGCTGAAAATTCTTGTAAATCTGTTGAAATTTGGACTATTTTATCTCTTAACGTTCGAATATCTTCATCAACTACTTTATAAGGTTCATACCAATTAGGTGTTTTTTTCTCAGTTGAAAATGCTGGGTGTTGATATTTGCCTAATATTAACCAATTGATTTTCGCGTGGATATTTTCATAGGGTTCACTCAAACCAATCGAATACACAAATGAGCAAAACATTGAAACAATAAATATAAAGCTAAAAATAACTCCCCATAAATTAAAGTTCCAAAAAATATTATAGGTTAATACCGACCACTCTATGACTTGCATACCTTCAATTAAAATTAACAATAACAAGATCACTGTTGTCATCAAAATCAAAAAATGAGAGATAAATAATTTAAACCATAAACGTAATGTCATAAGCGAATGACCTCCACGTCTCCAAAAACTGAAGAAATCATAATTTTAAGTTTACGATTATTTTTTTGGTAATCTGGACTTTCCCATAAAAAACTATCGTTTAACAAAGAAAATTCATCTTGTTCGTAAATAACTCGTCCGTTGATTAAACTGATATTCATTTTCAACGCTATTTCGTGAGGCACAATGACTCGTGTCCGTCCGAATAATTTACGAATAACCACCACATTTTCTCCTTCCGGTAAGATGGTTCGTCCCAAATCAATAATCGAATCTCCTCCAAGCGCCACAATATTAATATCATCCCACTCAAATATTTCTTTTTCTTCATATTGTTTAACAATTGATTTTTTATAGACTAAACTACGTTGTTCAATCTGAGGTCTGACAACTTTAACACCGACATAAGCTTTATTGTTTTTAAAAGGATAAATGTATGATTCACGAAACCAAATTATTTCATTTCCTTCTTTCGTTTGAAAAATGGCTAATAATAATAAAACGATTAGCATAAAGCCTAAAAAAGCATATGAATCAATTAAAACATTACTTAAAATAAATAATCCTAAAAAGAATAATATATTTCGTTTAATACCTACTGAAATAAAAAAAGAGCCAACCATTAACGCAATCGCACCTATAAAAAATAGAAAATTGCGAATATTACTAAATAAATCAAAAGCAACTAGCGCTAATGAGATGGCCACAAATATCCAAATATATTTTTTCAACCATTTACGCATAGTGCACCTCCATTATATTATACAAGTTTATTATCCATTAATTTGGTAAAAGACTCAATAGACTTTAGTCGGAAAATAAAAAAAGTGAAGCATACTATTCGATAAAAACAGCATCCTTCACTTCTTAAATAACTACTATTTTTTTGAAACTTTTACTACTTTTACGTCAAATGAGCCACCAGGTGTTTCCACTGTTACCGTATCATTCACTTTGGTTCCTAATAAAGCAACTGCAATAGGTGATTCATTGGAAATTTTAGCTTCTAATGGATCTGCTTCGGCACTCCCCACGATAGTATAAGTTTCTTCTTCTCCGTCTGGTAATTCAATAAATGTAACGGCACGTCCTAAAGTCACAACATCATCAGCTACATCTTTATCATCAATAATTTCTGCAAAACGAATCATATTTTCTAAAGTTGAAATACGTCCTTCGACGAATGCTTGTTCATCTTTAGCAGACTCATATTCTGAGTTTTCAGATAAATCACCAAAACTTCTAGCGATTTTAATACGTTCGATAATTTCTTTTCTTTTTACTACTTTTAACTCTTCCAGTTCAGCTTCTAATTTAGCTTTCCCTTCATGTGTCATTGGAAATACTTTTTCTTCCAATCTGTCTCCTCCTAATACAACTTAATGTCAAAATTTAGTGTTATCATAACACGTTCCTACATGTTTGTAAATTTAATTTTCTAAAATAGATCTAACCTTGGTGGCTAATAAATCGATGGCCACTTGGTTATAACCGCCTTCTGGAATAATGATATCGGCATAACGTTTAGTGGGCTCAACAAATTGATGGAACATGGGTTTAACCACTTCAACATATTGATTAATCACTGAATCAACGGTTCTGCCACGCTCATTAATATCGCGTAAAATTCGACGAGCTAAGCAAATATCACTATCAGTATCAACATAAATTTTAATATCTAATAAATCTCTTACTCTTTTATCATCCAAGATCAAGATGCCTTCAACAATAATTACATCTCTTGGCTCTTGATGAATTGTTTCCGTACTTCTGGTGTGGTTTGCAAAATCATAAACCGGTTTATCGATTGTTTCACCCTTCATTAGTTTTTCTAGATGTTCGATAAACAGATCGTTATCAAATGCTAATGGGTGATCGTAATTAGTCTTTAATCTTTCCTCGAATGGTAAATGTGTTTGATCTTTATAATAAAAATCTTGTTGCAAAACGAGTATCGACATTTCTGAAAATATTTCTAAAATGCGTTTACTAACACTGGACTTCCCACTACCTGACGCACCCGCTACACCAATGACAATTGGTCTCTTGGACATTATTGAATTACCCCCAATTAAAATATAAAGGAAGGTTGGCGAGATTTCTCGACCAACCTTCAAGTTAAAATATAACTAAATTTTAACCGTATTTGCTTATAACACTAACATTAAACCATTATTCTGATGATTCGTCAACTACTTCTGGCATAGTTTCTTCATTTTCAGGTGATAATGTAGTAGTTTCTGGTGTTTCTGCTTCATTTTCATTCTCACTTTGCGCCCGTTCTATCGATTCTTGACGCTTATTCACATATTCTTCAACTAAGGCATCATGCTCTTCAATGGTGGAAGAATAATAAATATCACCGGTATCTAAATCCGCCACAAAGTAATAATAATCATTCCATGCTGGATTGAGCACGGCTTGTATCGCTGACATACTTGGTGAATTAATCGGCCCTGGAGTCAATCCATTATACAAGTAAAGATTATACGGTGAATCTACCTGCGTATCCTCAATCGTTACAAATTCCTTATGCGTATCTAAAGCATAGAGTACGGTAATATCACTTTGAATCGGCATCCCTGCTTCCAAACGGTTAAAGAATACCCCGGCAATCATCGCCCGATCATCATCCGTTACGCCCTCTCGTTCAACAATCGAAGCTAGCGTTAAAATTTGATGATAGGTCATCCAATGAACGTCCACTTGTTCGCGTACTTCTTGGAAACGTAAATTCGCCGTTTCAACCATTTTAGTAATTAATTCATCGGCACTCATACCGGCTATATAATCATAAGTAGCTGGATATAAATATCCTTCTAAAATATAACGCACCCCTTCATGGTCCTTAATCCCTTCCATCAATGAAGGGAATTTGGTGATTAAACTATCGATAAAGGTTTCATCATTGACTGTTTTTAGAAAATCTTCTTCCGTGATGGAAGTATTTTCAGATACTAATTTTGCAATGTCTTTAACTTGCATTCCTTCTATGATTGTAATCTTTTTATCTGCATCCACGAAAATCGGTTTACCACCCGCTTTTATTTGCTCGATGATTTGATCAGCATCCATAGTTTGACTGAATTCATAAGTTCCAGCTTGTAAGTCAGATAAGTTTTTGGATCTCATATAAAATCTAAAAATCTCAGCATTTTTAATTAAGTTATTTTCCTTTAATAAATTAGCAATATCTGAACTTGAACTGCCGATAGGGACTGTCACTTCTACCTTTTCACTATTATCAGGGTTTACTGGTTTTAATGATTGAGAATAATACCAATAAAACCCACCCATCGTTAAGAGTAAGGCGATTGTAATCCCTAATATGATGAATTTTACAATTCGATTTGTCCATTTTTCTTCTTTTAAACTAAGAGTTTCACGTTTTTTAGCTTCTTCTCTCAATTTTTTCCAATCTATCTTACCCACTTAGTACCTCCTACAAGGCTTTTTAAAAATTATATCAAATTTTGAAAATGATAGCTATTAATAAATAGTTACAAATTGATGTTATATATTGATATAAATGCTAAAAGGAGCAGAGAACCCAATTTTAGTGATAAAAATTGGATTAGACTCTACTCCATCATAGTTGATTAAAAATAATTTTGATTAACTATTTATAAATTCAATGATTGCACTAAAGTTATTAAAAACTATTACTCATCTTCTTCGGCTAAGAATGTATTTAAGACTTCCTCAACCATATCCCATTCAGCATCCGTTTCAATTGGACCTAATGCACCAGAAGTGCCATCTTCTTGCTCAACATATGAAAATGCTTGTAATTCAATATCTTCATCGTCTGATGCCCCTGCAGGATAAACTAATACATAACTTTTACCGTAGTCATCAGAATCAAAAGTAAATAAAATCTCGTATAAAGATTCATTTCCCTCTTCATCAATAATCGTAATATACTCATTTTCATCGTGTTCATGATGATCGTGTGTATGTGGCATAAATAATTGCTCCTTTATAATTTACTCTTTTTATCTAAATAATTTTGCAAAATAATCACTGCCGCCAACTTATCAATGACTTGTTTACGTTTCTTTCTTGAAACATTCCCCTCATCGATTAACATTCTTTCAGCTTGGCTAGTAGTTAAACGTTCATCTTGAAACTCAATCTTGATTTCTGGCATTAAATCTTTCAATCTGTCGCCATAGGTACGACTCGCTTCCACCCGTGGTCCTTCAGTATTGTTCATATTTTTGGGTAATCCAATCACAACGGTGTCGACATCATATTCTCTAATCAGACTCATTATTCTTGAATAACCAAAATCGCCACTGGTTTCATCGATTCTAATAGTTTCTAAACCTTGAGCAGTCCATCCCAATAAATCACTAACCGCAATTCCTACAGTATGACTGCCAACATCTAGTCCCATAGTTCGTTTATATTTTGCCATTATAATTCTTTATCTTGATGGGTAATGTAATAAGTCAATACTTTCTCTAAAATCTCATCACGTTCATGACGTCGAATTAAATTTCGAGCATCATTATGACGCGGAATATAGGCTGGGTCTCCAGATAGTAAGAATCCAACGATTTGATTAATCGGGTCATACCCTTTTTCTTCTAAAGCAGCATATACTTGCTCAAGTGTCTCACGAACAGTCTTTTTATTTAAATCATCTAATTTAAACATAATTGTTTCGTCTAAAGTTTGCATAATTTCACCATCCCTTTCATTGTTAATATTATACACCATTTTTTTAATTTTTGACAATTATAATTAAATTGTACAAGAATTATCGTAAAAAGAGTGAAATTTTTGGGCTTTTTCTCTAAAAAACAGCAATTCTCTCCCACTCTGTGTGTTATTACAATGCTATCTTATCATAAATTCAATCTTAATTGCTAACTATTTGATTTTATGTTTCAATCAATTTAAAAGTCTGCACAAAAAATGATTAATTCATTCAAGTGATTGTGCATTAATACTCATTGCAGTGCTTGGATGATAGTAACCTGTATTTTAAAGACTAATTTTAATACAATAGAACTTACGACCTTCCAGACAAACGTTGCGAAAATCAAGCGATTATCTCATTATGGCCATTGACTAAAAAAAGAGTAGCAAGCACAATCCTCGATTATCCTTCACTACTCTTTTAATCATGGTATTAATCCATTAAGTTTCTATTTACAGTCTCTTATGGAGCATAAACTATTTCATTGAGCTGGCATTTGCCTCTTACGATTCAATCACTTCGGCTAATAGTGTTGGGATTTGTTCCATTAAGTTTGGAATTTGGTCGGGTTGTTTACCTCCCGCTTGAGCCATTTGAGGACGTCCGCCACCGCCACCGCCAACAATTTTAGCTAATGGTTTAATTAAATTACCTGCTTTAAGACCACTTTGAACCGCTTCGTCAGACACAAAGACCATCATATTGACTTTATCTTCAGCCACTTTGGATACTAAGACTAAGACATCTGAAACTGCTTTTTGACGCCAAACATCCCCTAATTGTCTTAAAGCGTCCATGTCTTGGCCATCTAGATTAGCTTTAATTACTTGATATTCACCAATGGTCGACACATCGTTAAAGATGTCATCCGCGCCTTGCTGTAATAATTTGCTATTAAGTGACTCTATTTTACTGTGAGCATCTTTTAATTCTTGTTGAATTTGTTCGATGCGGTTAAGTAATTGACTCGCTTGCGATACTTTTAATGCCTCTTGAACATCATTTAATAACTGTTCTTGATCTTGGTAATAACGAATCGCTGCACCTGCTGTGATCGCTTCGATACGACGAATACCAGCCCCAATCCCTGATTCAGATAATAATTTAAATGTCCCAATTTCTTGAGTATTTGATACATGAGTACCACCACATAATTCAATAGAAGAATTACCAATATTGACGACGCGTACAATATTACCATATTTTTCACCAAATAATGCCATAGCACCTAAAGCTTTAGCCTCATCGATTGGCATCTCACTAATGTCCACATCGATAGCCGCTTGAATGTTTTGGTTAACATGTTGCTCAATGAGAACCAATTCCTCTTCCGTCACTTTACCAAAATGAGAGAAGTCAAAACGTAGACGATCTGGTCCAACATAAGAACCAGCTTGATTAGCATGACTGCCTAACACATCTTTAATTGCTTTATGTAATAAATGCGTTGCGGTATGATTCTTATTAGTATTGATACGATGTTGACGATCTACAGCTAAAGTATAAGATTGCTCCTCATTCAAAGGTAGAGCTTTCGTTTGAATTAAATGCATAAACTGACCATTAGGAGCTTTTTTAACATTTAAGACTTCACCTAAAATTTCTTCACCATCAAAAATATAACCTTTATCAGCAATTTGGCCACCCATCTCAGCGTAAAACGGACTACGATTGAAGATAACCCATCCTTGACTTTCTTTTGGTAATTGATCAATGCGTTTATTATCTTGTACGATGGCTTTAATCGTAGCGTTGCTAGATAATTGTGTATAACCAACAAATTCAAATTCAGATTCGATATTACGGAAGACATCTGTTTGTACACTCATACTTTCCTCATTTGAACGAGCTGCACGGGCACGTTCACGTTGAGCTTCCATTTCTACTGAAAAACCTGCAGTATCAACTGTAAATTGATTATCAGCCGCTAATTCTTCCGTTAATTCTAATGGGAACCCGAAAGTATCATATAATTGGAATGCTTGTGGTCCTGAAATTTCTGTTTCATTGTTTTGTCGAGCTGTTTCAATGATATCTAATAAGTGCTTTTCACCTTCTTCAATCGTTTCATGGAAACGTTCTTCTTCATTTAAGATTACTTTTTGAACAAATTCCATATTTTGATTTAACTCTTGATAATAATCACCCATTATTTCCACGATAATTGGGACTAATTTTGATAAGAATTTATTCGTGATTCCTAATTTACGCCCATGCATCACGCTACGACGGATTAAACGACGTAAAATATAACCGCGACCTTCGTTGGATGGTAAAGCCCCATCACTAATAGCAAACGTTACTGCACGAATATGATCCGCAATCACTTTAAAACTTACTTGCTTATCGCCAGCACTTTCATATTTAATGCCATCCGTTAACTTCGCTATCGCATCAATAATTGGTATGAATAAGTCGGTTTCAAAATTTGTTGGAACATCTTGAATAACCGAAGCCATCCGCTCTAATCCCATACCCGTATCGACGTTTTTATTTGGTAATGGTTGGTAAGTATCATCTGGTAAATGGTTAAATTCAGAGAATACTAAATTCCAAATTTCTAACCAGCGTTCATTTTCTCCACCTGGATAATTTTCAGGGTCATCAGCCGCTAGATTATTGTAGGCTTCACCACGGTCATAAAAAATTTCTGTATCAGGACCACAAGGACCCGCTCCAATATCCCAAAAATTATCTTCAACCGGTACTAGATGATCCGCAATAAAACCTGGTTGTTGCTTCCAAATCTCAGGGGTTTCTTTATCATCTGGATAATAAGTCATATATAATTTTTCTGGTTCAAAATTTAACCATTTTTCCGAAGTTAAAAATTCCCATGCCATCGCAATGGCTTCTTCTTTAAAATAATCTCCGATTGACCAATTACCTAACATTTCAAATAAAGTGTGGTGACGTGCAGTATAACCCACATTTTCAATATCATTGGTACGGATACATTTTTGTGAGTTGGCAATCCGTGGATTGGAAGGGACTTCGGTTCCATCAAAATATTTTTTTAGTGTCGCCACACCTGAGTTAATCCATAATAATGTTGGGTCATTGACAGGGATTAATGAAACACTCGGACGAATTTCGTGTCCTTTTTCAGCAAAGAAATCTAAATACATTTGACGAATTTGATTGCTTGTTATTTTTTTCATGCTGTTCTCTCCTTAAAAATATAAAAAGAACCGTTATATACAAGGGCGTTTTATCGCGGTACCACCTTGCTTATAACGATTCATCATTATCTCTTTCTTATTCTTTAACGCAGAATTTACGCTAATTTTTCAATTAGTAAAAACATGAGGTAGCATTAATTTGAATGATATCTTTCACCTGACGATATCTCTCTTTAAGCACAAATTAATATGTCCTTTGTCTTCTACATTATAGTTGACTAAAGCCTGCTATGTCAAGCCTTATTCAAACAAACAAAAAGAGTCTTTTTGTTGGATTGTTTCTATTTTGACTGTTAAAAATAATTTCATTAAGGTTTCCCAATAGATTGATTTAAGCTAGTTAATATTAAGGGAAATATTTATCAATAATCGGAATTAAGCCGTCTTCATCATTAGATAAAGTAATTTCATCAGCTAATGACTTCAAATAGTCGGTAGCATTGCCCATCGCAACCCCTACTCCTGCTATTTCAATCATCGCTGCATCATTATTACCATCACCACAAGCTACAACATTTTCAGTTGTATAGCCTAAGTGCTCTACTAATGTTTCAATCGCGGTTCCTTTATTAACTTCTTTATGCATAAACTCAATAAAAAATGGTAATGAAGTAGTAGCATAAGTATGTTGCCCAAATTTACCTTGTAATTCTTGGTCACAACGCGCCACATCTTCTGGTTTACCTACACCGATAAATTTTAATTGTGGTGTGTCAATATTAGCAATATATTCCGCATCATAACGCATTGGTAACTTTGTTAAATAAGCTTCAACATCCGAATTTTCACGTTCTTTATCAACAACAATCGAATCTTTATCGTAAGCGATGACCGATAAATTGTTTTTCTGTAAATACTCAATGATGTCTTTTTGTTCTGAAACTTCTAGACGCTTATTATAAAGTTCCTTTTCATCACTCATACGCGTAATAACGGCACCATTAAATGAAATAATATACGATTCGTTCGCATCTAAATGTAAATCTTTGGCCGTTTTTAACATTGAAGCTGTAGGACGACCACTAGCTAATACTAAAATATAGCCTTTCTTTTGTAATAACATTAATTTATCACGCGTCGCTTCAGTTAGTTGATTGGTACTGGTTAATAAAGTGCCGTCGATGTCTAAAATTAAAAATCTGTAATCCATAATACGCTCCTTTAGTACAATTTGCCACTTTATTATACCCAATTATGCCAAAAAGGTAAACAAAAGCAAAACCTTACCCTTTTTTGTAAAAATAAGCCTCCATGATGAAGTTTTATTTTTGTGTAAACTGCAAGGGCTTATCTTAGTACTAAGAAAATAATGTCGTTTAAGTCTGATGCTCCTTGCAAGACTAAAGTGTGATATAAATTACAACATATCACGATAACAAGAATTACAAGTTTTAGATATGACAAAATTACAACGTATCACGATGACGCAATATTGACTTTTACGCGATCAAAACATATCACGATGACGCCCACTACAAGTTTTGACTTTTATGCAGCTCACAACGCCATAATTTTAGGCAAAAACGTGCTCTCATTAATTGTGGTATTCACATGGGCTCACTATTGAACCTATATAGAGAAAAAGATTGGGAGTGGGCAAGAAGTAGAAAAATTGGATGATTTTCACTTCATCTGCCCACCCCCGTATATTGAATACGTGTCAAACTAGTTATTAAGATGCCGTTTGAGATAACCTCAACTACTGCGCTAAAAAATAATCACATGGAACCAAACGGCATATTTATGTTTTTTAGCCCAATCTTTCAAATAAATCAAATAAACGTTATACAATGCCTTGATTAACCTGCAAAACTAGCGATTACCTTTTTCAAATGTTAACGTATAATCATGCGTTTTGATACTGCTAGGATTTAATTTATTAATTGCATATTTATCAGTCAATTCTCCCGTACTATTGGTTGTATCTGCTAAACCAGCCCAAGGTTCGATACAGACAAAACCACCTTTTTTAGGATAAGAAGACCAAATGCCCACTAAATTTAGTTGATTAGGATTCATGGTGATTTTGACTTCGTTATTTGGATCATTCAAAACAACTTTAGTATCTTTAGCTAATAAAAAGATTTGGGCATCGCGCTTAAATGTTTTATGTAAAATGGGATTGTTATTAACATTAATATATTTTGCCTTATCTAAATCAGCTGAACCATTAACTAATGGTATATTTAAATAGCTACCAGCCGGTTCGAATGTATAACTGACGTCGATAAACTCGGGTTGACCCGTTTTTGGACGGTGATGGCTAACATTAAATGCTGGATGCCCTCCCACGCTATAATATAGCACTTGGTTAGTAGAAGGATTGAGGACTTCATAGCTAACCGATACTTTGTCTTCAAATAAAATATAAGTAATTTGAAAACTAAATTCAAACGGATAAACTTTTAATGTTTCGTCATTACTTTTTAAATAGAATGTTGCTGAATTATCTGTAACAGCTTGCGTTTGAAAGGTCATTCTACGAGCAAAACCATGACGAGATAATTCGTAAGTCTTGCCTTGATATTGATATTGATTGTTTTTTAATTCACCTACAATCGGAAATAAAACCGGTGCGGTCCCATTCCAATAACGCTTGTCGCCTTGCCACATAAATTCATAGTTTGACTCATTATCAATGACCGAACGCAATTCAGCACCTAATTCACTAATTTTTACAGTTAAACGGTCATTCTTTAAAATAATCATCTTCTCACACTCCATTTGTTCTACTATAAAATATAATGGCTTAAATCGCGATTTTCAACTATTTTTTCTAATTTTTGAGTAACATATTTTTCATTAATTAATATTTCACCCATTTGCATATCAGCCGATTCGAATAATAATTCCTCTAATACTGTTTCTAAAATAGTATGTAGACGTCTTGCACCAATATTATCGGTATTTTGATTTAATAAGACGGCATATTCTGCCATTTTATTAATTGCTCCTTCATCGAAAGAAATATTTACTCCTTCAGTAGCAATTAAAGCTTCATATTGTTTAATTAGAGCATTTTTAGGTTCACTTAAAATTCTGATAAAGTCTTCTTTAGTTAAATCATGTAAATTAACACGAATTGGGAAACGACCTTGTAGTTCTGGAATTAAATCAGATGGTTTTGATACATGAAAAGCCCCACTTCCAACAAATAAAATATGGTCGGTATTAATGATGCCATATTTGGTTTGAACTTGACTCCCTTCAACGATTGGCAAAATATCCCTTTGAACTCCTTGTCGGCTGACTTCACCGGAATTTTGATTTTTGGTGGCAATTTTATCCATCTCATCAATAAAAATAATCCCGTTTTCTTCTGCTAATTTTAATGCTTTTTGTTGAATATCATCCAAGTTAACTAAGCGATCTGCTTCTTCCTCCGTTAATAAGGCTACCGCTTCTTTTACTGTAACGGTGCGTTCAATTTTCTTTTTAGGTTTTAAGGCATTTAAACTTTCTTGCATATCCATCATTTGTTCCATGGCAGGATTTAAGCTTGTTAATTGCATTTTCTTTTCTTCAAGTTTGATGGTGACTTCATGATTATCTAATAAACCATCACGGATTTGTTGTCTAATTTGACGACGTGAACTGGCTACTTCATCACTTACAATTTCTTCCGGTTCTTCATCCGTTTGGGGGGGTTGCATTGCTTTAAACATCTCCCCAAACATGCCTAAATTTGGTGTCGTATTATTGGCCTTTTTTTCTACTTTTTGACCTGGTCTTAATGCTTTCGCAATTCTTTCAATCGCTTTGGCTTCGGCTTTATCGTGAACCGCTTCGTGTTCCTGTGCTTTTACAAGGCGAATACTATTTTCTACTAAATCACGCACCATTGATTCAACATCGCGTCCGACATAGCCAACTTCAGTATATTTAGTCGCTTCCACTTTAATAAATGGCGCTTGAGTAATGGTTGCTAATCGACGAGCAATTTCTGTTTTACCCACACCGGTTGGTCCAATCATTAATAAATTTTTGGGTTTTACTTCATGTTTCATCTCATCATCTAATTTTAAACGACGTACACGATTTCTTAGCGCGACTGCTACCGCTCTTTTTGCTTCATCTTGTCCGATAATATATTTATTTAATTCATTTACTACTTCTTTTGGAGTTAAATCTTTCATATAGCCACCTCTTCTATGCTTCTTCTACAATAATTTGATCATTAGTAAAGATATCAATTTCCCCAGCAATTTTTAATGCTTCATAAGCAATTTCTTTCGCTGATAAATCATTGTCGTGTCTTACTAAGGCCCGCGCTGCAGCTAATGCAAAATTTCCACCTGAACCAATCGTTAACACGCCATCATCCGGTTCGATAACTTCTCCAGTTCCACTGACCAATAGCATGGTTTCTTTATTCATAACAATGAGTAATGCTTCTAACTTTTGTAAACCACGATCTGTTCGCCATTGTTTAGCGACTTCTACTGCTGCTCTAGTCAATTGTCCTTGATGTGCTTCTAGTTTTTCTTCAAACATTTCAGACAGAGTAATCGCATCCGCAACGCCTCCGGCGAACCCAATCACCACCTCATTATGATAGATACGTCGTAATTTACGAGCCGATGATTTCATAATGACTTTTTCACCCATCGTAACTTGGCCGTCACCAGCCATTGCTAATTGATTATTCTTTTTAACTGCACAAATTGTTGTCATTTATTCGTTCTCCTTTGTCTTTCTTCTGGCTCTTGGATGAGCGTTTAAATAGGCTTGTCTCATCTTATCCGTACTTAAATGCGTATATATTTGGGTTGTTCTTAAATTTTCATGGCCTAACATTTCCTGAACACTTCTTAAATCCGCTCCATTATTCAATAAATGTGTAGCGAAAGTATGTCTAATTTTATGAGGATATATCGCCGCATTTAAACCAGCCGCTTGATTAATCTCACTTAAAATCTTCCTAATTTGATTTGGCTTTAACGGTTGTCCTTTTTGATTAATAAATAATTGATGTACGCTCGGATCACGATGATGTTCTTGGCGCCAGGTTGCTTGATATTCTTTAATCGCCTTTAACGCCTTATCACCTAAGGGGACTATTCGTTCTTTATTCCCTTTTCCGATGACCCGAACTAACTGTACAGCGACATTAACTTGAGATACTTTTAAATCGCATAACTCACTTACTCGTAATCCTGAACTATAGAGTAATTCAATAATGGCAGCATCTCTTATTCGCGTATCAGTTTCCATTTGATAAGCAGTCTCAATCAATTTATTAATTTCTTCTTCATAAAAAAATTCCGGTAAACGCTGATCTTTAGCTCTATAATGTATCAAATCAAGCGGATGACTTTCTAATACATCTTCTAATACCAAATAATTAAAAAAAGAACGTGCACTTGATAATTTTCTAGAAATACTAGCAGGACGATATTGCTGTTCATTTAGAAAAGCTAAATAATAACGCATATCTTGATAAGTGACTTCAGAAACTTTGGTTGATCCGCTACTATCGAGAAATTGATACAGTTCATTTAAGTCTTTTTGATAAGAAATAATCGTATTCTCAGAATAACGGCGCTCGTTTAGTAAATAAGATAAAAAATTTTCAATATAAGTTTGCACGCTACCCCTCCTAACACTCATTATATTATACATCAAATATAGTCAAATTTCCATGATACCAAAGTCCGATTAAATTTTTTATCACTTCATGATGATAGCAAAACTTTATTATTTTACTAAGCTGAAAAAAGATAGGTTTGTTTAAATTTTTACCCATTTCTTAATCTGAATCAGTTTTTTTGAACGCTAGTTAAGAAATGTTGTAATCAACCGATAGTACGCCACTATAAAATGCATCAGCATAACTGCTCTTACAACCGCAATATGATGACATCCTACGGCTTCTTTATACCAATACTTTCTACTATCATACTAAAATTTTGTCCATAATAAAAAGAGAAACTATCATCATCAACGATTTTCGTTAAATAGTTTCTCTTAATTTATTTATCGATTAAATTATTTTCCTCTGACAGTAGTACCGATGTTTTCACCTAATACTACACGACGGATATTACCTGGTTCATTTAAATTAAAGACCACCAATGGAATGTCATTATCCATACTTAATGAGCTTGCTGTCGAGTCCATCACTTTTAATCCTTTAGAAATCACTTCTAAATGCGTTAAATTATCATATTTAGTTGCTGTAGCATCTTCACGTGGATCAGCATTATAAACACCGTCTACATTGTTTTTCGCCATTAAAATAACATCCGCTTCAATTTCAGCTGCACGTAAAGCAGCCGTTGTATCAGTAGTGAAATAAGGATTCCCAGTTCCACCAGCAAAGATAACGACACGTTTTTTCTCTAAATGACGCATTGCACGACGACGAATATAAGGTTCAGCAATTTGGCGCATTTCAATTGAGGTTTGTACACGTGTTGGTACGTCATTATTTTCTAAAACATCTTGTAATGCTAATGCGTTCATCACAGTGGCTAACATCCCCATATAATCTGCTTGTGCGCGATCCATGCCCATTTCCGAACCAATGTTTCCACGCCAAATATTACCGCCACCGACTACGATAGCAATTTCAACACCTAATTCATAAACGTCTTTTATTTCAGCGACCATTTCTTTAATTACTAAGGGATTGATGCCAAACCCTTTTTCTCCAGCGATTGCTTCGCCCGATAATTTTAATACAACACGTTTATATTTTGGCTCCTGTGTCATGTTAATATTCTCCTTCCATCGATACCTAAAAAAAAAAACGGTTTATAAACTGAACATTGTCCCTTTCAATCTTAAGTACACTCCGCATAAATAGCAAAGGTTGAATCCGTTAACATCGAAATTCCATTCATTGAATCAACCGATAAGTATCTTATTTAAACAATGAGGCTTGGCAAGAAAGTGTACACTTTTTACCAGGCCCCAACTGTTATATTAATTATTTTTTCATTTGTGCTGCTACTTCGTCAGCAAAGTTTTCTTGGCGTTTTTCCATACCTTCACCCACTAAGAAACGAGTGAATTTAACTACTTTACCGCCTTTTGCTGAAGCGTATTGACCAACAGTTTGATCGCCATCTTTAACAAATGGTTGCTCAGTTAAACTAATTTCAGCTAAGTATTTGTTCATACGACCTTTAATCATTTTTTCAACGATTTCAGCTGGTTTACCTTCGTTTAAAGCAATTTCAGTTTGAATTTTTTCTTCGTGAGCATAATCTTCATCAGATACATCCTCACGGCTTACATATTTAGGATTCATAGCAGCAATATGCATTGCAATATCTTTTGCTACTGCTTCATCTGTTGTACCTTCGATTAATGTTAAGACACCGATACTACCATCAGTATGGACATAAGTACCAAATGCATCGTTATCAGTTTTTGTGTAAATTTCAAAACGACGTAATGAAATTTTTTCACCGATTGTGTTAATTGCATTGATAATTAAGTTTTCAACAGTTTCACCGTTTACGTCTAAAGCTAAAGCAGCTTCTAAGTCTGCTGGTTGTGCTTTAGCAATTGTTTCAGCTAAAGTTGCAACTAATTCTTTGAATTGCTCGTTACGTGTTACGAAGTCTGTTTCAGCGTTTACTTCGATTAAAGCAGCTGTATTACCATCTTCATAGAATGCTGTAGTTCCTTCTGCAGCAATACGGTCAGCTTTTTTACCTGCTGAAGCTAATCCTTTTTCACGTAAAAAGTCAACAGCTTTATCCATATCTCCTTCAACTGCAACTAATGCTTTTTTAGCATCCATCATTCCGACACCGGTCATGTCACGTAATTCTTTAACTAATTTAGCTGTAATTTCTGCCATTTAATATATCCTCCTAATGATATTTATAAATAAACCATCTTAACACAGGTCCCAGCTCACTAAGCCTATGGTTTATGCCTGAATTAAGATGGATAAAAACATTATTTCAAAAAGTGATTATTCAGCACTTTCTTCTTCAACAGATTCTTCTTTGTTATCAAATAAATTATCAAAGAATTCTGTATCAGTTGTTTCTTCTGTCGCTTCGTTTGCAATTTCACCTTGGTTTGATTCAATAATTGCATCTGCCATAGCGTTAGTAATTAATTTAATTGCACGAATTGCATCATCGTTTGATGGGATAACAACATCGATTTCATCTGGATCACAGTTTGTATCGACCATCGCCACGATTGGAATATTTAATTTATGAGCTTCTTGAACAGCAATACGTTCTTTACGAGGATCCACGATGAAGATTACATCTGGAATTCTTGGCATATCTTTAATACCACCTAAGAATTTTTCAAGACGTTCTTGTTCTTTTAAGATTTCCCCAACTTCTTTTTTAGGTAAAACTTCAAAAGTTCCATCTTCAGCCATTTTTTCGATTTCTTTTAAGCGACGAATACGGCCTTGAATCGTATCCCAGTTAGTTAATAATCCACCTAACCAACGGTGATTAATATAGTATTGACCTGATTTAACGGCTGCTTCTTCAACCGCTTGTTGTGCTTGTTTTTTAGTACCTACAAATAAAACTACATTTCCATCAGCACTAGCTTCGCGCATATAGTTATATGCTTCGTCTACTAATTTTACTGTTTTTTGTAAGTCAATGATATAAATACCATTACGCTCAGTAAAGATGTAGCGTTTCATTTTAGGGTTCCAACGACGTGTTTGGTGACCAAAGTGTACACCAGCTTCTAACAATTGTTTCATAGAAATAACTGCCATAATAAAATTCCTCCATTTGGTTTTTGATATCCTCCGAATCTGTCATCTAATGAACCAACTTATCCCTAAGCACCTGGTTCATCATCCAGAATTCGTGTGAATTGGTTTAACACCGTTTCTCATTTTACATGATTCCTATTAAGAATGCAAGCTAAAATTGCGTTTTATCGATAATTACGATAAAATTATGCTAGCTGATTCAAAGGAGGTCCCCTATGTCAACTTTATTTCATTATATCGATCAAGTGAAAGAAATCGCACTCACACCTGACAATTTAAATGAAGTGGATATTTTAATCATTAATGAGTTAACTTATCTACCTTTTGATTTGTATTTATCACCGCAAAATAATTATCAAAACCCTAAAATGCTCAATGATTTATTTAAAGAATATCAATTAAATTCTAAATTACATCATATTGAAAATGCCATTTTAGCGACTGAAAAACGCTATAAATTATTTGAGAAAGTTGCCGAGGCACCGCGGTACCAAGACATATCAGTTTTTAATTTTGTTAATCATTTCAGTGAGAAAAATAATAAGCAATTTTGTGCTTTAACGTATCGTTTACCCGGTAATCAACTATTGGTTTCCTATCGAGGTACCGATGATACTTTAGTAGGATGGAAAGAAGATTTTAAATTAGCCTATGAAGAAGATATTCCTTCTCAATTCGAAGCGAAAAAATACATCTCATCGATCATCCATGAGGTAGCGGATGAGCGATTAATCATAAGTGGTCACTCTAAGGGTGGGAATCTTGCACTAATAGCGGGTCTATCATTACCTCAGCAAGTCATCGAAACAAGATTGCTGCATTTATACTTATTTGACAGTCCAGGTCTAACCGCTAATCAAATTCACCTTCCCGAATACCAAGCGTTAAAGCCTTATATTTATCGCTATATTCCGGAAGATTCGGTTGTAGGTAAGATGATGTTTCATAACATCAAACCTATTATTGTAAAAAGTAATCATATTAGTGTTTTTCAACATGATATTATGCATTGGCGTATCCAAGATACTCAAATTGAAAGAACGACGCAAACGACTGATGCGAGTAATATTATTGACCGGACCTTAAAGCAGTGGTGCGATCAGTACAGTGCGACCGAATTAGCGACATTCTTTGATTTTGGTTTTCAATTACTGGAATTAGCTGGTGCAAAAACATTAAATGATATTTCCAAAGACCTTTTAGACTTCATCAAAAAAGTTAACCTTGTAAAAGCTGATATCGATAACGAGAAAAAAGAACAATTCATGACCATCGGCAATCAATTATTAGCGATATTGAAGGAAAATTATCATCAATATCAAAAAGAAAAAATTTATTCTATTCGTACTGATGTTTCTTATTTTTTTGAAAATCTATCAGATAAAACGCGTGACACTTTCAATCTCGATCAAATAAGTGAAAAATTACCGCAATCTTTAAAATTAACTCATTTGGAACAATTGAGCGATAAACTTCCGTCTAAATTGTCTCTTAATCCAGTCGATGGTATTAGCCATCGGATATCTTCAAAACTAAATATTGATGCCTTTGCCGATTGGCTAGAAAATTTCAATCAAAATAAAAATTAACATTCTAGCCAAATGATCGTTTATGCTTATACAAATCGGGTTATATTTTGAATAAGTATAAAAATCGATACGAATAATGGATTGATTACTTCATTTACAATGGTAAATTTATTTCACTAAATTATAAAAACAACCGGACGGATGTTTTATCTAAGTCCGGCACGGCACAATAAGACTTCAGATGTAACTAGTTTGAAGAACTAAGGCTCTATACTTTTTGGTGTAGGTGAACAGAGTCATTTCTATTTATCCATACCATTTGACAAAGAGCCAGAACTAATACGATTATTAAACAAACAATTCTTTCTACTCAATTCACATAAAAAGCTGAATGCTTATTCATCACGGTATCTTACACTTACATCTAAGATACTTTGAAAAAGCATTCAGCTTATTTTATTCATTACTTAACAACCACTTGGCCTGATGCATCTAATTGATAATGATCGAGTTTTTTTATTTGATTAAAAGGAAAATAAACAATCGACGTTTCACCTTGAATAGACTCAATCGGGACTAAACCAAATTGGCGACTGTCACCAGAAGCCGGTCGATTATCCCCCAATACAAAATAATATCCTTCAGGTATTACTTCTTCTCCTATGGTATCCCATAAGCTAAAATCTTGCGTAAAAAATCCTTCCGTTTGCGATTTTAAAGGCTCTAAGTATGGTTCCGCAATGGGCTGATTATTTATATACAAAACATCATCTTTTACATAAAGACTGTCTCCGGGTAAGCCAATTAAGCGTTTGACATACGATTGTCCTGAACCCATTGGATCGGGAAACACCACAATATCAAAACGATCAATTTTGGTTTGCTTTAATAAAAGCATTTGACTTCCATCTTTTAAGGTTAAATCCATTGAATGACCTTCAACTTGAAAAGGCTGAACGAGATAACTTTTAATAATCAAAAACAAGACTACTGCGATGGTAATGGAAAATAAGAGGTTAATGAATTCATTAAAAAGTGAACGCACTACTCGCATTATTCCGTTACCTGTAACAGTGTTTCCAATGCTTTATCATATTGAACATCATGATTATTTAAATATTCTCTCGCTTCATTATTCAGTAAATTAGCCGTATCACCAGTAATAATACCATCGGCTTCCAAATTATTTTTCTCTTGGAATGCTTTAACCGCTTGGGTCACTGATTCTTCAAAGAGATAATCGGAATTAATTTCATAACCTAATGCTTTTAAAATTAAAATAGCTGTTTTGGTATAATCGGAGGCATCGCCTTCTTTCACTTCTTCTTTAGCATTTAGTGAAATAGAATTAGCTAATGGCTCGTTTTCCACTTCAACTTTAGGGGTAATACCTGTCTTGTGAATCCACATACCAGATGGCGTTAACCATTTAGCAACCGTTAATTTTAATTCCCCAAAATCAGACTGATTCGTTATATTTTGAGCCGTTCCTTTACCAAAGGTTGTCATACCTACTAAAGGATTATCGGTATTTTCAGAAATGGCAGCCGATAAAATCTCACTTGCGGATGCACTTCCTTCATTAATTAATACCACATACGGTTCGTCAATTTGGAATTTACCATATGCTTTATCATTAGCTGCATAAGCAATCGGCTCTTTATCTTGTTCTTGCATTTGAACAATGATATCACCGTCTTTAAGAAACATATTGGAAATAATAATCGCCTGATCTAATAATCCTCCAGGATTATTACGTAAGTCGAAAATAAAGCGTTTCGCTCCATCTTTGCGCAATTGACTCACGGCTTCTTCGATTTCATCGGCAGTGGTGCTGGCAAATTGAGTAATTTGAACATAACCAATTGTCGGTTCATTCTCATCAAGTTTACTTTCTACTGAAATTAAAGGGATTTCTGCACGTTCTACTTCTACTTCAAAAGTACTGGATCCTCTTTGAATTTTAAGATTAACTTTGGTACCAATTTCACCTCGAATATGTTTAACCACTTCATTCGAATTCATATCGGTTAACGAAACACCATCGGCTTCCAAAATAATATCATTGGCTCTTAAGCCAGCTTTATCTGCTGGAGTATCCGCAATTGGACTAATAATGGTTACTAAGCCATTTTGAGTCATAATTTGAACCCCAATTCCTGTAAAGGAACCTTCAATTGTTTCGTCAAATTGTGCCGATTCATCACTGTCCAAGTACTCTGAATAAGGATCACCTAATGAACGGACCATTCCATCCAAAGCGCCTTGTAAGAGCACTTCTTTATTCACATCTTCAATATAATTATCTAAGATACTATTGTAGACATCTTCTATGAGCTTAAAATCCTCATCTTCTAATGGCGACTCATCTACTTCAACAGTTGTTTCTGCTACTGTTGTTTCCTCTTCTGTCTTCGTCTCAGCGATGACCATTGTCGTCGGATTCATTGTAGCTAACAATAATAAGGTAGCTGTTGAATGTAGTGTTAGTTTTTTTAACAATGACATCATTATGCCTCCAATTTTACAGCTGTTTCTAAAGCTATCTCCATCATTTGAGTAAAGGTTGTTTGTCTTTCTTCAGCGGTTGTTTCTTCGCCAGTTAAAATATGATCGGAAATCGTACACATCGTTAAGGCTTTTTTATTGTGTTTAGCGGCTACTGCATAGATACCGGCTGCTTCCATT
The DNA here is from genome assembly GCF_001552295.1 of Globicatella sanguinis NBRC 15551. Classification (GTDB taxonomy): domain Bacteria; phylum Bacillota; class Bacilli; order Lactobacillales; family Aerococcaceae; genus Globicatella; species Globicatella sanguinis. Next base: position 24,759 of record NZ_BCQX01000007.1, read on the forward strand.
TCAACGGCCAACACACCATAACGGGCTAATTTTTTCTTATCCATTTCTTCATTATAAAAACGATCACTCGATAAAATATTTCCAACATGAATGCCTTGGACATCTGATTTTTCGGCAATATGATAGGCAATGTCCAAAACTTCAAAAGAAGCAATCGCTGAGTAATGAACTTGACCTTCAAAAATATTGCTTAAAGCACTAGAATCAGTGGTTGCCCCCATTCCAAAAACAATATCACGCACTTTAACTTCTTCTTTCATTCCACCAGCTGTTCCGATACGAATGATCGTTTCAACACCATATTCTTGATATAATTCTTCAGCATAAATCATTGCTGAAGGAATTCCCATACCTGAACCTTGTACCGAAACCTTTACCCCTTTATAAGTTCCGGTATAACCAAACATATTACGAACGGTATTATATTGAACCACATCTTCTAAAAATGTTTCCGCAATAAATTTTGCTCTTAACGGATCTCCTGGGAATAAAACAGTTTTAGCAATAGCCCCTTTTTCTGCAGCAATATGTGTACTCATTTTTTCACACTCCTAGTTTAATTAATAATTTTAAAATTGATATTGATTCCAAGCATCATCAAATATGCTCAATAATTTTGAATAATGACTATTTTCTTCCATATATTTCGAAATAACTTCAAAATCAGTTTCATGTTTTGGAAAAGAAATATCCTGATGTATCGCATTTGCTAAACGACTCATTGGATCATTCGCATCAAAATCAGTATATTTTCGTATAAATTGATAAAATGTTTGTTCCAAAGGACACCTCACTATCTTATTTGATATCATATAATTCATATTATAACATGATTTAAAATATACAAGCGAATATTTTTATTTTTATCAAAAAAAAGCACTTAAGATAACAATAGGCCATCTTAAGTGCTTGATCATAAGTCTACTCTAAAAAGTCTTTCAATTGATTAGAACGACTTGGGTGACGTAATTTTCTTAAAGCTTTGGCTTCAATTTGACGAATACGTTCACGAGTAACGCCAAATACTTTACCCACTTGCTCTAAAGTGCGAATATTCCCATCATCTAAACCAAAACGTAAACGTAATACATTCTCTTCACGGTCAGTTAATGTATCTAAAACATCTTCTAATTGCTCACGCAATAAGGCAGAAGAAGTAAAAGTTTCTGGGCTCATTGCTGCTTCGTCTTCAATAAAGTCTCCTAAATGGGAATCATCTTCTTCACCAATTGGCGTCTCTAAAGAAACGGGTTCTTGAGCAATCTTCAAGATTTCACGAACTTTTTCTGTTGAAAGGTCCATTTCCGCCCCAATTTCTTCTGGTGTCGGTTCACGGCCTAAATCTTGTAATAATTGACGTTGAACACGTACTAATTTATTAATCGTTTCCACCATGTGCACTGGAATACGGATTGTTCTGGCTTGGTCAGCAATTGCACGGGTAATTGCTTGACGAATCCACCACGTTGCGTATGTTGAGAATTTAAAACCTTTAGTATGGTCAAACTTCTCTACCGCTTTCATTAGTCCCATGTTACCTTCTTGAATAAGGTCTAAGAATTGCATCCCACGACCAACATAACGTTTAGCAATTGAAACTACCAAACGTAAGTTTGCTTCTGCTAATTCTTGTTTTGCCAGTTCATCACCTTGATTAATACGAATCGCTAATTCAACTTCTTCTTCACCACTTAATAATGGAACGCGCCCGATTTCTTTTAAGTACATACGAACGGGGTCACTTACTTTTAATTTAGTTGCAGCGGCTTTTTCAGCTGCGGTTGGTTCAGGTTCATCAACATTAACATCTTCTTCGTTAATCATTTGTTGTTTGGTTGGTCCACCATCTTCACCAACAACCGCAATTCCATTATCTTCTACTTTTTGAATTAATTTATTCATATCATCAGCATCCAAACCATACTTACTTGCGATTTGGTCTGATAAATCATCGTATTTAATTTGGCCAATTAATTTACGTTCAGCGATTAATCGCTTTACCGCTTCTTCATAGGAGACGCTAACTTCATTAGTTGTTTCTTTAAGATTATCTTTCTCTTCAGCCATACGCCCAACTCCTTAAATCTTTATTTGTCTCGTTAAACGAAGTATTTCTACCATTGCTTCAGATACTTCTGTTTTTCTACCTTCTTTTTGGAAAGTCTTTAATCGCTCTTTCCACTCGAGAATTTCTTGCTCTATAAAGGATCGTTTAATGACTTTAAAACAATCACTCATGACCACATCATCATAAGATAATTGTCTAGCGTCCCATATAATATCCCTATAAAGTTGTTGTAACTCATCTTCTAATTCCTGTTCCAATCCTATCATCGGAAATGACAACCCTTTATCATAGTAATAATATTCTAACTTAAAAAATAATTCTTGGAAATAAGGATGATAAAAAATCGGTTGCTTATAGTGTTGTTCCAAATAAAACCAAGCATCTTGATGATAAATCAAATTCTGGATAATCAATTTTTCTGCTTCATAAGCCGTTTTTGATTGAATTGTTAATTCTTTTCTTTCTACAATTGGACTAAAAGCGCGATCTGTACTATCAAAATTTATTTCATTATCATTAGTTGATGAATAATAAGAATTACCTTGATTTGAATGCTGTTTGGAACGAGCAATCTGTTCTTTGACAATGGCTTCATCAATGCCATATTCTTTCACAATATCTTGAATTCTTAATTGTTGTTCAATAGGTGATTCAATCATGGCAATTAACCCAATCACCTTTTCAATATATTGAGCTAATCCTTGTTCATCTTGTACATTGAATTGTGTTTTTAAAAACTCTCGTTGAAAACTGAAACGGTTGTTAGCATTTTGGATTAATTGCTTTAATGCCTCCCCACCATTCGCTTGGAGCCATTCATCTGGGTCCATCCGGTTAGGAATGCGCACACTCTTGAATTGTTTATTCTTAAAAGGAAGGCTCAATTCAAAGGCGCGATTGGTCGCATTTTGTCCGGCATCATCACCATCAAATATAAAGACAATTTCTTGTGCCATTTTCGTCAATTGTTCGAGATGATGTGCAGTTAAACTAGTTCCCATGGTTGCAACACTATTCATGATGCCATTTTGATCCATTCGTATAACGTCCATAAATCCTTCACAAACAATAGCTTGTTTTAAACGTCTGATTTCAGGCCTTGCCAAATCTAAATTAAAAATTAGCTGATTTTTTTGAAATATATCCGTTTCAGGTGAGTTGATATATTTAGACTCTGATTGAGTTTCTCCAAAAACACGACCAGAAAAACCAACTACCTTTCCTTGTTGATTACGTAGAGGAAAAACTACCCGTCCCCTAAAACGATCGACTAGGACTTGATCATCCTTTTGATAAAAAATACCGCTATTGACTAATTGTTGATTGCTATAACCTTCTTTAAGTAAATATTGATATAGCACTTCTGAGTTTTCAGGCGCCAATCCGATTAAATAACGGTCAATCATTTTTTTATCAATCTGACGATCCGTTAAATATTCTAACCCATCCCGTCCATTATTGGTTTGATTTAGATAATAGGCATAAAACGTGGCTGCTTTTTCATGTATTTCGAATAAATCAGCAAAACGTTCATTTTGTACAGACCCTTGATTAATATAACGGGGATCTAATGGTACACCAGAAAATTCAGCTGCTTTTTGGACTGCTTCAGGAAAACTGATGCCTTCTATTTCTTGCAAAAATGTAAAGACATTACCACCACGTCCACAACTAAAACATTTAAATATTTGTTTGTCACTATGAATCGAAAAAGAAGGATTACGGTCTTCATGAAATGGACAGGAACAAGAATAACTATTGCCTCGCTTGGTTAATTGAACATATTGTCCAATTACATCTACAATATCTGTTTTTTCTCTAATCTCATTAATGGTCTCTGCAGGAATAAAGCTCAATCGCTTCACCTCTTTTATTCTATCACTGATTCAATAATATCCCAAATATCTTGGCAACCTTCTCCTGTTTCTGATGAAACAGGAAATAATGCATCAATTGTAGGTAAATCCAGTGCTTTTTTATACATTGATAGATGTTTATTCCACTGACTCTTTTTAACTTTATCTAATTTAGTTAACACAATCGCATAAGGGATGTCGGATTCTTCAGCAAAATCTTTCATCGCAAGGTCCAATTGTGTAGGCTCGTGACGAAAATCCATTAATAACAATAATACCCGAATATTTTCTCGATTTAATAAATACTCTTCTATCATTTTAGCCCATCGTTGACGGTCTGTTTTAGAGACTTTCGCATAGCCATAACCAGGTACATCGACGAATCTGAATAGGTCATCAATATTATAAAAATTCAATGTTTGAGTTTTCCCTGGTTGACTTGATGTGCGCGCTAATCCTTTACGATTAATCATCTTATTAATAAAGGATGATTTCCCAACATTAGAACGTCCCGCTAAGGCAATTTCAGGTTGATGATCATCAGGATATTGATTAGGACTAACAGCACTGATCACTAATTCAGCTTTCGTTACATGCACATGATTCACCTCTTAATTTAATTTTTTATTACGTTTACCATAATAATCCGGTTTTTTAATTCCATCAATACTCTCTTTAGTAATGACCACTTTTTTGAGTTCCTCATGCGTTGGTGCTTCAAACATGACATCTAACATCACATGTTCAATGATTGATCTTAAACCACGGGCGCCAGTTTCTCTTTCAATCGCCTTTTTCGCTATCGCTCTTAAAGCATCTTCTTCAAACTCAAGTTTGACATCATCAATGGCTAGCAATTTTTGGTATTGTTTTACAATAGCATTTTTAGGCTCAGTTAAAATGGCTACTAAATCATCTTCAGTTAATTTCTCTAAAGCAGCAACGATTGGTAATCGACCAATAAATTCAGGAATCAAACCAAATTTTATTAAGTCTTCTGGCGTAATTTGTTGCATTAAACTTTTCGTTTCGTCAACTTTTCCGGTATTATTACCGAAACCAATTACTTTGCTACCTAAACGTTCTTTGACAATGGTTTCTACGCCGTCAAAAGCTCCCCCAACAATAAATAAGATTTGACTAGTGTCTAATTTTAAGAAATCTTGGTTAGGATGTTTACGGCCTCCTTTTGGTGGAATATTTGCTTCTGTCCCTTCTAAAATCTTTAAGAGTGCTTGTTGAACACCTTCACCACTGACATCGCGTGTAATGGAAACATTTTCGGATTTTCTGGCAATTTTATCAATTTCATCCACGTAGATAATACCTTTGCTCGCTCTATCTAAGTCATAATCTGCCGATTGAACTAATTTTAATAAAATATTTTCAACGTCCTCACCAACGTATCCCGCTTCAGTTAAAGTGGTCGCATCGGCAATTGCAAAAGGCACATTTAATAATCTAGCTAAGCTTTGTGCTAAAAAGGTCTTACCAGAACCAGTAGGTCCAATTAAACAAATATTACTTTTCTGTAATTCGACGCCATCTTCTTCTGTATCATTATGACTAATTCTTTTGTAATGATTGTAGACGGCGACAGCTAAAGATTTTTTAGCTTCATCTTGACCGATTACATATTCATTTAATGAATTTAAAATTTCAATCGGTTTTAAAATATTAATCTGATCGTTTTGTTTCTTATAATTATTTTCTTCATCAATAATAGTCTGACATAACGCTACACACTCATCACAGATATAGACATCAGGACCTGCTATTATTTTATTTACCTCATCTTGAGACTTCCCACAAAATGAGCAATAATAATCATTTGTTCGAGTATTAATTCGACTCAATTGATTTCCTCCTTGCTCAAAATTCTTTCTTATATACTGGCGAAACAGGGATGCAATAAATTGGTCCTATTCTAATAGAAAGACCCATTGCCATCCCTGTTCCTATTGTAGCTCACATAATTAATTATTAGCTAATAAAATGTCTTAATTATTTTTGTACAGCAGTTGAAACAATTAATTCCATTGCTTTTTTCAATTTAATATCTGAAGTTAACATATCGTTAGAAACGAATTGTTTAACTTGATCAGCTGACATTTGGTATTGAGTAGCTAATTCGTTGACTTCATTTTCAATTTCTTCTTCTGTTACAGTTAAATCTTCATTTTCAACAATTGCTTCTAAAACTAAGTTAGTTTTTGTTCTTAATTCAGCTTCTTCACCGAATTGATCATGTAAATCTGCTTCTGAAGAACCTGTAATTTGGAAGTATAAATCTTTGTCAATACCTTGACGTTTTAAGTTATTTAAGAAGTGATCCATTTGACGGTGAATTTCTTCGTGAACCATTTCGTATGGTAATTCAACGATTTCAGCATTTTCAACAGCTTTACGGATAGCTAAATCTTCAACGATTTCTTTAGCAGCTGCTTCTTTAGATTCAGTTAAATCAACACGAATTTTATTTTCTAATTCAGCTAAAGTTTCAACTGAGTCATCTGCATCTTTAGCAAATTCATCATCTAATTCAGGTAATTGTAAAGCTTTTACTTCATGAACTTTAACTTTGAAAGTTGCTTCTTTACCTGCTAAATCTTCTGCATGATATTCTTCTGGGAAAGTTACCACTACATCTTTTTCATCGCCAGGTTTTACGCCAACTAATTGATCTTCAAATCCAGGGATAAATGAATTAGAACCTAATTCTAATGAATGGTTTTCACCTTTTCCACCTTCAAATGCTTCATCACCAACGAAACCTTCAAAGTCAATCACTACTGTATCACCTGATTCAGCTGCGTCTTCTTTAACAACTAATTCAGCTAAACTTTTACGTTTAGATTCGATTTCATTTTTTACATCTTCGTCAGTAACTGTTGTGTCTTGTTTTTCAACTTCTAAGTTTTTATATTCACCTAATTTTACTTCAGGTTTTAAAGTAACTTTTGCAGTTAATACCCATGGTTGACCCTTTTCCATTGATTTAACATCAATTACCGGTTGAGTTACCACATCTAACTCTGCTTCTTTAACAGCTGATTCATAAGCTTTAGGTAATGTAGAGTTTAACACTTCTTCATATAAAGCTGATTCTCCATAAACATTGTTGAATACTTGACGTGGAACTTTTCCTTTACGGAATCCTGGTACAGTAATATTTTTTTGTACTCGTTTGAAAGCTTTGTCTAATCCCTCTTTAATATCTTCTACAGGAATTTCAAACGTTAAGATTCCTTCATTTACTGATGTTTTTTCAAAATTTGTTGTCATTTTGTATAAACCTCCACATTATCTAATATTTAACATACTCCCTTATTTTACTCTAAAAGTTGCTTCTTGTAAATAATAATACCCCTTTATCACGAGTTTTTTCATAAAAAAGACATATTTTTGTGCTATTATAAAAATAAACTTTCTAAATCTATTCTAAATAACGATTATTTAGTATAATGACTGTTAGGAGGTATGAGAATGATTAATTATCCAACTGGTTCCAAACCGAATCACCATCATACAAAAAAGACCGAGCATACTCACAATACTATATACGGTAGTCGTGGAATGTCACTCGAAGATAAAATCAATCAATCCAATGAGTATTATTTAACGCATCATCTGGCTGTTATTCATAAAAAACCAACTCCGGTTCAAGTAGTGAAGGTTGACTATCCGCGCAGAAGTGCTGCCAAAATAGTAGAAGCTTATTATCGTCATGCTTCAACAACGGATTATAATGGTGTTTATCAAGGCTTTTATATTGATTTTGAAGCAAAGGAAACTAAAAATAAAACCAGTTTCCCGCTTGCAAATTTACCAGAGCATCAAAGAACGCATATGCTTCAATGTATTGAACAAGGCGGAATTGCGTTTTTAATCTTATCTTTTGCTGCTCATAATGAAACTTATATCATCCCCTATGAAAAAGTAGATAGGGAAATTAAAAAAAGTAAGAAACAAAGTTTAACTTATGATTTTATAAAACAAGAAGGATTTTTATGCAAAGAAGGTCTATTCCCAATAATTGATTATTTAGCTGCATTAGATCAATATATTGAATCCAGAGAATAATTTGTTTGTTGAAAGGAAGTAGTAATATGGCAACAGGTAGTCGTGTAGAACGAAAAAAATATCAAAATAGAAAAAAACAGAGTCCTCGTAAAAACAAAGGAAAGAATTGGTTGAAACGCATCTTCATTGTTTTAGTGGCTTTATTCTTTTTGGTCATGATTGGTGGTGCTTCTCTTTTTGGTTATTATGCAATGAATGCACCTAAGATTTCTGGAGAGGACCTCCGTGGTCAAGTTTCTTCCAAAATATATGACCAAAATGGTGAACTGATTAAAACCTTGGGTGGACAAAATCGGGAATTAATGGCTGATGGTGAAGTACCTCAACTATTAGAGGATGCTGTCTTAGCGATAGAAGACTCCCGTTTCTACTCTCACCATGGTATTGACCCTATCCGTATCGTTGGCGCTTTACTGTCTAACCTGAGAGCTGGTCAATTACGTGAAGGTGGTAGTACTATCACGCAACAATTAATTAAATTATCAGTGTTCTCCACCGATTTTACTGATCAGACACTTGAAAGAAAAGCACAAGAAGCATGGTTATCTTTACAAATCGAACAAAAGTATTCTAAAGAAGAAATATTAACCTTATATTTGAATAAACTTTTCTACTCTAATAATGTTTATGGTGCTAAAACAGCTGCCAAAAGATTTTTTAATAAAGAACTGGCTGACATCACACTGGCTGAAGCTGCCCTACTTGCTGGTTTACCCCAAGCACCATCTGATTATGATCCTTATTCTTATCCCGAAGCTGCCAAGGAACGTCGTGATTTAGTATTAAGTGTCATGTATGATCGTGGCTTAATTTCACAAAGTGATTATCAATCAGCAGTAGACACTTCAATTGAATCAATGCTAGTACCACTGGATAATAATACCATTGATGATATTGATTATGTCATTGATGCTTATCTAGATGTCGTGGCTAAAGAAGTACAAGAAAAATCAAATATCAATATTTTTACTGATGGTGTCGAAGTCTATACCAATTTAAACTTGGACGCACAGAAAAAATTATATCAAACCGTTAATGATAATGATGCGGTCGTCTTCCCTGATAATAATATGCAAACCGCTGTATCCGTCATCGATGTTAGTACTGGTGCCTTACAAGCCATTGCCGGTGGTCGTAAACAAGATGTTGTCTTAGGACTAAACCGTGCCAATACTTTAAATCGTAGTATAGGCTCAACGATGAAGCCACTATCCGCTTATGGCCCTGCCATCGAATACTTAAATTACTCAACGGGTCAATTAGTTGTAGATGAACCCATGACATATTCTAATGGCGATGAAATATATAACTTTGATTTTGAATATAAAGGAAAAATGACAATCCGTGAAGCCTTAGCTGGTTCACGAAATATTACCGCTCTAAAAATGTTACAAAAAGTTGGATTAGATAATGCCTATGCTTTCTTACAAAAACTTGAGATTAACATTTTAAATAATAATCAAAAAGAATTAGTTGAAGCCAATGCGATTGGTGGTGAAGTGACTCCGATTCAATTATCGGGAGCTTATGCTGCGATTGCCAATTATGGTCAATATAATCGTCCTTATACAGTAAATAAGATTATTACCGCAGCAGGTACAGAAGAAGTATATGAAACTGTTTCTCAACAAGCGATGAAAGATTCAACTGCTTATATGTTAACCGATATTTTAAAAGGTGTCCCTGGCACTTTCGCCACAGCCTCTGGTATTGATAATATTATTCAAGCAGGTAAAACAGGTACCACTAACTATACTAAAGATCAACTCACTCAATTAGGTCTTGATGAGTCTACCTATGCAGCACCTGATGCCTGGTATGTCGGTTTTACACCGCAATATGCCATTGCAACTTGGGTTGGTTATGATAATCCATATGAATCTGGTAATTATTTAACCTTAGAGCAGACGAGAATTCCTCAACTTATCTATAAAGAAATGATGACCTACTTAATGAAGAACGTCCCAATTACTGATTGGCAAAAACCACGTTCAGTAACCGAAGTAGAAATCGAAAAATATACAGATCCTATTATGTTACCTGGTCCTTATACACCTCAAGAAGCTCGATCAAAAGAATTATTCGTAGCTGATAGCAATATTCCAAAAACAGAATCAATTGCTTATGGACAATATGTCAATGCTCCAACAGCATTTGATGCCAATTATAATCAAGAAGCTCAGCAAATTGAAGCATACTGGCAAGGTCATTTAGATCAAAATGCGGTCTATCAGTTATCCTTAAATGATTCCGTCATTTATACTGGAACGAATACTTCCTTTACTATCTCAGCACCCGCAACATCTGGACAATATGTTCTTAAATTAAGAATTGTTAATGGTAATAGTGTGTCGGATACTTTAGTTATTACCCTAACCTTATCAGAAGCGACCACCGAATCAACTGAAACAACTGAAGAAACTACTACTGGTGGAGAAACAACCGCACCTGAACAGACAGCTCCTGAGACCACTCCAGAAGCAACTGAAGCCGTCACTGAAGAACCTACTCAATAAAATAAAAAAGCTCTATTCGTGTTCTGAACTGCCCCCTGTCAAGTAGACAAGAGGCAGTTCATTCAATCGCGTTAGAGCTTTTTTTATAGCCTATTTTTTAGGCTATGCCTAAACTTTATATATTTAGTTAAATTAGGATTCGTTAATAAGAAGCGCAGGGG
>NZ_BCQX01000008.1 GCF_001552295.1 Globicatella sanguinis NBRC 15551
AATTTGACACTATCTGTTCTTAGGAAAGATTTGCATTTTTCGTCTTTTAATGTTAGTATATTTCGGTGATTAAGAGTTCAATAGTAAGACCTGAGGGATTCTCAGACAATGAATCAATAGCAATTTAAATTAACAAAAACGAAGTTCAAATGAACAGGACTCTTTTAAAAAGGTCATTTGTGCTTCAAAATTATGGAAAGAGGCATTACATGCTTATACGTTCAAAAAATAAAAATGAAAAAATAGTATGGGGATTATTATCATATACATTTGATGATTCAATGACATCGGCAGAGCAGCATGAAATCATTGAAGCGATTAAAGAAAATCCTAATTATGAGATTTTTCTATATAAAGGAGAAGACTCAGACAACTACATCGGAGTTTTGGTAGTTGAAATTAATAAAAACGTATCTGAGGAGATTGAAATGGCAATTTCCATTCATCGTGCTGCCTTATTACCGTCTTATCGAACAGAAGGATTGGGCTATCAAATGTATGTCGAATTAAGAGACTTATATCCTGAAGCATCGATTCAGGGATCGATTTTGATGAGTGAAATCGTTAAAAATTGGTCGATTAGATATCGTGAGGAAAATCAAGAATAGTAAGTTAGAGGAGTAAATCGAGATGACCAAAGAAATACTGAAACTAGAGTTAGAAGCATTTCAAGGTCCTTTCGATTTGCTTTTGCATTTAATTAAAGAATTAAAAGTCGATATCAATGATATTCCAATGACCGAAATTACGGAACAATATATTGCCTATATTAAAAGTATGCAAGAATTGGAATTAGATATTGCCGGAGAATATTTAGTAATGGCTGCTACTTTATTAGAAATTAAGTCGCGGATGTTGTTACCGATTGAGCCGATAGAAGACATCGATAGTGAATATGAAGGTGACCCTAGGGAAATCTTAGTACAACAACTCTTAATGTATCAACAATTTCAGCAAGTGGCCACTGCCTTAGAAATTAAAGAAGCCAATCGTTCTCATTTATTTACGCGACCGGCGGAAGATTTATCAAAATATCAAAGCGCAATTCCTTTACCAGAAAATGAAATATCCTTAGCACAAATAGCGGATGCTTTTTCATTAGCTTTACAACGTGAATTAGCACGAGCACCAAAAGAAAGACAAATTGAACACGATCCGCTAACGGTAGAACAGAAAATTGCTGAAATACGTACTATCATTCAAACTCATAGGGAAAAAATTAATTTTTCATCACTTTTAAATTCCCATTCGCGCCATGAAATTATTACAACTTTTATGGCAGTACTGGAAATGGTGAGAAAGCAATCGATTGTCTTTTACCAAGAAGAAGCACTCGCCCCGATTACGATTAAGGCAGTTGCACAATAGGAGGAATTTTTTGGAACCATTGATTAAAAGAATTCATGGCATCTTATTTGTTGCTGGCAATGAAGGGGTAACGAGAGAGCAACTTGCTAACGCTTTGGAAGTTCCTTTAACGGATGTGACCAATGCACTACAACAATTATCATTGGACTTACAACATGATGCGCAGTCGCCGATTGAATTGGTAAACTTTAATCAGCACTATCGCTTAATTACCAAGCAAGAACTCGAATTAGATGTTGAAAAATTTGCCCAGTCACCACTAACGCAACAACTTTCAAGAGCAGCTATCGAGACCTTAGCCATTATCGCCTATCGTCAACCGATTACCCGAATGGGGATTGACGAGATTCGTGGCGTACAATCCAGTGGTATGTTACAACGATTGTTGTTAAGAGATTTAATTAAAGAAGTGGGACGTGTAGAAGCACCAGGCCGTCCAGTTTTATATGGCACGACGGATTATTTTATGGATTATTTCGGGTTAACCACTTTAGAAGATTTACCGGAAATTGAACCACTGGCCTTGCATGGTCAACCGGTTAATGAATCATTATTTTCAACCAAACAATGGGAAATTGAATATTTTGACGAAGAGGAGTCAGATTAATGGAAAGACTACAAAAAGTAATGGCGCATGCAGGGGTAGAGAGTCGCCGTAAATGTGAAAGTATTATTCATGAAGGACGCGTAACGGTTAATGGCACAGTTGTCACTGAATTAGGATTCAAGGTATCGGCCAATGATAAAATTGAAGTCGATGGCGTGCCGATTTACCGTGAACACCCAGTGTATATTTTAATGTATAAACCTAAATCTTATATTAGTGCGGTTAGTGACGACAAAGGTCGTCCAGTGGTAGTAGATTTATTACCACAAATTGAGGAACGGATTTATCCTGTAGGACGATTAGACTATGACACAACGGGTTTACTATTATTAACCAATAATGGTGACTTTGCGAATTTAATGATGCATCCAAGTTCGCAAATGGATAAAGTCTATATTGCGAAAGTCAATGGGATACCGGATATTCAAGCGCTAAGACGTTTAGAACGCGGCATCGTTATTGATGGTAAGAAAACCAGTAAAGCCAGAGCAGAATTAATAAATTTTAATAAAGATAATAATACAGCAATTGTACAATTAACGATTCATGAAGGATGGAATCACCAAGTAAAACGAATGTTTGAAGCAGTCGGACATCCGGTAATGAAGTTAAAACGTGAACGCTATGCCTTTTTAGACTTAAAAGGTTTACAACCTGGCGACTCACGCGATTTAACGGCTTTTGAAGTGAATAAATTAATTCAAATGGCTGAAAATCGTTAAAAACTCCTAAAAATCGGGAGTGGGCAAGAAATAGCATAGCAATTGATTTTGGCTGTGTTTGCCCCAGACCGAAGCAGTGAGTACGACTCAAACGATATCTTAATGACTCGTTTGAGGCCAATAAACTGTTAACAGGCAAAGCATTTGACTGACTTGATGCCTAGCACGATATGTTCGCTATTAAATAACGAAACTTGTAAGAGTGGTATAAAAAGTGAAAATCCAGTGATTTTTTACTTTAACCACTCCTTTTTTTATTTAGGGATAGACGAGTATCATTGACTGAAAAGCTGACGAAAAATCGATTTTCGTGATAGAACTTAACAGTGTTAAATGATTGACTTATCAAATTTTAATGGTAAACTAATTATTGATATAAGGAGAGTGGTATTTTGGAGATATTTTCAAGATTAGGATGGTTTTTTAAACAAGAGAAGAAGCAATACATTATCGGTGTCTCACTGCTATTTTTAGTGAGTATTTTAGCGACGCTAGTACCAATGGTCATTGCAGCGATTATTGATGGGATGACAGCCAAAACATTAACAGCCAAACAATTGTGGATTTGGATTGCCATACTATTAGCTATTGCTGTTGCCCAGTATATTATGCGCTATTTTTGGCGAATGAATATTTTTGGAACAGGTGCTAAATTAGAAAAAATATTACGTCGTCGTTTATTTGTTCATTTTACTAAGATGGATTCGATTTTCTTTCAAGAACACCGTACCGGTGATTTAATGGCCCATGCAACGGTTGATGTTACCACGGTACGAATGGTTGCAGGCGGCGGAATCTTAACTTTATTTGATTCTATTTCTCAAGGTTTAATGACTATCTTCATGATGTTTTTTGCAGTCGATTGGCGCTTGAGTTTAGCGGCTATTTTACCACTCCCATTATTGGCGGTTATTATCCGTTTTAATGGGAAAAAGGTTCATTATCATTTCAGACATGCACAAGAAGCCTTTTCAACCATGAATGATAAAGTTCAAGAAAGTATGAGTGGCATGAAAGTCATTAAGACTTTTGGTGAAGAAGAGCGAGATATTGCAGATTTTGAAGCTCACACCAAAAAAGTGGTTGAAAAAAACCGCAATGCCTATCGTTATGATGCTTTGTTTAGACCCAGTATTCAAGCAGTGATGGGCTTATCATCGGTTATTTCAGTGTTCTATGGAGGCTATTTAGTTTCTAAAGGGGAATTAACAGTTGGTTTATTAGTAGCATTTCTAAATTATGTTACCCGCATGGGATGGCCGATGATTGCGATTGGACGCTTATTTAATACATTAGAACGTGGAGCGGTTAGCTACAATCGGATTGAGAATTTATTAAAAAATAAAACTCATATTGTCGAAGCGGCGGATGCTATAACAGCACCTGTTACCGGTGATATTGAATTTAATATTAATCAATTTACCTATCCAGGTGATCAAGAACCGACATTAGAGAATGTCCAATTTACCCTTAAACAAGGACAAACATTAGGGATTGTAGGGAAAACTGGTGCCGGTAAATCTTCGATATTCAAATTGTTAATGCGAGACTATGATCAATATGATGGTAAGATTAGTTTAAATGGAAATGATATTAAAGATTATTCATTAAATTCTTTATTAACCAACATCGGCTTTGTTCCACAAGATAATTTTCTTTTTTCAACTACTGTTCGTGATAATATCCGATTTGCGGATCCGCAAGCGGCCCAAGAGGACGTTGAAGCAGCAGCCAAATTGACCAGTGTTCATGATGATATTGAAGGGTTTACCAATGGTTATGATACATTAGTTGGTGAACGGGGAGTAGCACTGTCTGGTGGTCAAAAACAACGTATTTCAATGGCCAGAGCGATGATGATGAACCCAGAATTACTTATTTTAGATGATTCATTATCTGCGGTTGATGCTCGGACCGAAGAAGAAATTTTAAATGCAATAAAAGCCAACCGTCAAAATAAATCGACGATTATTTCAGCTCATCGTATTAGTAGTGTGATGCATGCCGATGAAATTATTGTCATTGATAATGGAACGATTTCAGAACGTGGCACACATGATGAATTAATTAATTTAGGTGGATGGTATAAAGAAATGTTTGACCGTCAACAATTAGAACAAGAATGGTCGAAAGAGGTGACAGAATGAGTGCACAAGAAACTTATAAATCGGATTGGGCTAGAAAAATGCCCGTAAAAGAACAAATTGATGTTTCTCGTCGTATCATGGCGTTCGCCCTAGAATTTAAAGGACAATTTATCTTAGCGATGCTCTTTAGTGCAGTATCATCTATCGTGACCGTCATAATGCCGCGTGTTATTCAAACATATATCGATAAGTATTTAGGAAATGCTAGTGGTACCTTACAAACAGCTTTATTATTTGCTTTAATTTACTTAGTGTTGATTGTCATACAAGCAATTAGTAATTACTATTCTTCTTTTTTATTTAGTATGGCTTCTGAAAAGACAGTAGAATCGATACGAAATAAAATCTTTCGCAAAATTAATGGCTTAGGAATGCGTTATTTTGATCAAACACCAGCAGGTTCCATTGTCTCAAGAATTACGAATGATACCGAAACATTAAAAGATTTTTGGGTGGTATTCTTCTCATTATTTGAAGGCATTGTCACCGCTACATCTGTTTTTGTAGGAATGTTTTTATTAAATCCGAAGATGGCCTTAATATTCTTAGGTTTCTTACCGATCATGTTAGCTGTTATTTGGTATTATCAATCTTATAGTTCACGCGTTTATCGTACTTTACGAGAAAATTTAAGTCGATTAAATACTAAATTGAATGAAAATATTACGGGAATGTCAGTAGTTCAACATTTTAGACAAGAACAACGGATGATTGATGAGTTTGATATTGATAACGAAGAACAGTATAGAGGACGTCGCAAAATGATTTCAATGCATGCATTAATGCTGAATCCTTTTATTGCGTTATTAGAATCAATATCATTAGCTATTGTCTTTTATGTTTTAGGAAATCAATTTTTTGATGGAGCGATTGAAGTGGGGATTGTTTATGCCTTCACTCAATATAGTACGACCTTTTTCAGACCAATGGGCATGATGATGGAAAGCTTGAGCCAAATGCAAGACGGAGTGGTTTCAAGTTCACGTATTTTGCGTGTCATGAATCATACAGAGTTAGTACCTGAACAATTAGTGAATGATGAAGCAACGATTGATCAGGCAAAAGTTGAATTTAAAAATGTTTCTTTTTCATATGATGGCAAACAAGATGTCTTAAAGGATATTACTTTTACGGTTAATCCAGGGGAAACAGTTGCTTTAGTAGGACATACAGGTAGTGGTAAAAGTTCTATTATCAATGTGTTGATGCGATTTTATGAGTACCATGCCGGTGATGTGTTAATTGATGGCCATAGTTTAAGGGAGTTTAGTTACGAACGATTAAGAGAGCAAGTAGGATTAGTATTGCAAGATTCATTTTTATTTTATGGAGATGTAGCGCGTAATATTCGTTTATTAGATACCTCCATAAGTGATGAAGAAATTAAAGAGGCGGCGCGATTTGTTAATGCTGATACCTTTATCGAAACAGATCCTAAAGGCTATCATAAGAAAGTGATTGAACGGGGTGCAAGTTATTCTAGTGGTCAAAAACAATTAATTTCCTTTGCTAGAACGATGGCACGTCATCCAAAACTTTTAATACTTGATGAGGCAACAGCGAATATTGATACTGAAACGGAAACGTATATTCAAAATAGTTTACAAAAGATGCGACAAGGACGAACGACAATTGCGATTGCTCACCGTTTGAGTACCATTAAAGATGCAAATGAAATATTAGTCTTAGATAAAGGCCGTATTATTGAACGTGGTACCCATGATGAATTAATTGCTTTACAAGGTACTTATTATCAAATGTACCAGTTGCAATCCATGAATAACGCATCATAAACAATGAGAAGTTATATTATTTTAATGAAGACATCTTAATTAGAATAGATACGTTGAACATTTTTTATTGAGTGAGCGAGAGGTAAGAAGTCATCGTTACTCAATGAAGCACTTACTCTAAAGATAGGGATAGGGATTGTAATCAGGATTCATTTCACTGAATGAAGCTAAGATACGATTTGTGTCAATTCAAAGGCTAGTCAAAAGAGTAGTTTGATACCTACTCCATTGTACGGGCGTTGGCAGAGGAAAGCTGGGCATAAACTTGATAAATTTAGTCAAGATATTGTTCATTAACTAAAAGGGCAGTGGTTGAGTGGCCTCAAACGGCGTCTTAAAGAGTAGTTTGATACCTACTCCAGCGTATGGGGGGTGGACAAACGAAGTGAAAATTATTTAATTTTCTACTTCTGGTCCACTCCCTCTTGCTTATTTCCGGTTTTGTGGTTTTCTAGTAGTTAGAAGACACAAAAAATTAAGTGTCTATGATAGTGATATTGTACTAACTTACGAATCGGTAGGGCGTGAACAGTAAGTATGACAAAGGTTTGGCTTTGTTCTAATTATATCTCACATGTTCGTCATTTAAACTATTCGCGTATCATTGTAGTTAGTACAAAGGAATATTTCGAATAAAACCATTGAAAACGGATAACAAAAGTCATATAATAAATTTATACTTAAGATTTTTTTAAGAAAGGAGACGTTTTCCATTAAAAAATTTATTTTATTATTAAGTGTTCTTTTAATAAGCTATAACAATACGATGGAATTGATTGCCAATGCAGAAGAATCGACTGAAACGTCTGAAATTGTGACAGAACAGACAACTATCGATTTTAGTACAAGCCATCTCTTAGAAGTACAGCCTTTTGATTTGAATCAATTTGTTATTACGGGTACAACGTCTCCTTTAGCAAAATTAAAAATTGATATTTCGATTGATCAACAATTGTATACATTTGATGGTGTAGCTGATCACAATGGACAATTTAATTTTAATAAAGACATTTTATTTGGCCCCGATGTTGTGATTGACGAGTCGTTATTACATTCTATAACGGTCACGAGTACTTCTAATGCAACCAATGAGCAAATACAAGAGTCGCTATATTCATCCGCTCCAGAACCGACATCGCAGACGACTCAATTGACAGCCATTGTAACCACTAAAACGAATGTTGAATTTTCAAAAACAAATGTCGGCGATATTTTTTTAACAGGATTTGGCGAAGGATATATCATTGAAGCGATAATGTCTAATGGTCAAGCTTATCAAGCTACTTTTGATGAGATGGGGTATTTTTATATTGAACTACCGTGGAAATTAGCAAGTGCGGAACAATTTCAAATCAATATCTATGATGCGAATCAAGTACTCATTGAAACGATTCCCATTACAATGGAGACGAGTGTAACCGATACGCAAGCTCCCAATGCCCCGACATTAGAACAACATTTAGTTGCGGGACAAATGGTCATCACTGGCTATAGTGAGGCCAATACTTTAGTATTACTGCGTTCAACGACCAAACCACCGGTCATTATTCCTACAGATGCGACGGGTTATTTTTACTTAGAATTATCGACACCAATAGAAGAGGAAGATATCATTTCGGTATTTAGTGTGGATTTAGCTGACAATATGTCTGAACAAGGAATTATCCAAGAGATTGTCCCCAATCCAAATCAACCTACAATACCAACAATTGAACCTGTGCAACAAGCTAGTATGCAAGTGAAAGGAAAAGCGGCTTCCAATACATTAATCGTGTTTAAGAGAGTGATAGCAGAAAAAGTTACTTTTCTACAGACAGAAACTGATGAAAAGGGACTATTTCAGATTAATTTAACGACACCTTTGTCGTCAGGAGAAACTTTAATCTTTTATTCAGCCCAAATACTAGCCTATAATAATATTATTTTAAGTGAGCCTGTGCAAATACTATTAGATTAAAATGCCAGCAAAAAACTTTAAATTAAACTGCTTTGTTCCAGTAAATTACGATATCGGTTATGAAATACGAATAAAGTATTAGGTAGTTTTCTAAATTGAACTGCTCCTGTTAAAGTAAGACTTTAAAATTTAAGTCTATTTAACAGGGGAAAGTTCTTTTTTGTTTCGTTAAAATTTTTACTCTTGATAATAACCAATACGGGTTTATTAAGTATTAAACATAGCCTACTCGAATGAGGATTATCGTAACATACTGTAGTAAGCTAACTAGACAGATTTTAATTTGATGAAATGTAAGGAGTGATTTTTACTTTATCAATCGATATCAAGGCCAATGTTCATGTTATGCCATACAAAATTTTCATACAAACCTTCGATGAGGCATTAATTAATCAAATGATTAAATTTAATTGAGATACTTTTACAATTTCCCTGTAGTTTGATAAACTATATGACGCAGTGAACATCATAAGATTTTAATGCTGATTACATTTTCAAGAGTGTTTTGAAAAGGATGATAGGTTACCTTTAACAACCTAAATATTTTATAGATGGAGTTTTTAATGAATAATTGTAATGATGCTAGTAACTGGAATGATTTTTTTGCCGGTTATTTTAATACACCAGCCGGCATCCAATTAAAAAAAGAGGTTGATTTGGAGTATCAAACGAATCAAGTATTTCCTCAATATGAGCAAATCTTTCATGCGTTTAAGCTGACACCATTAAATCAAGTAAGAGTAGTGATTCTTGGACAAGACCCTTATCATGATGATGGTCAAGCGCAAGGATTAGCTTTTTCAGTCCCTGATGGTATGAAGTTACCACCTTCATTGAGAAATATTTTTCAAGAGCTAGCCGATGATTTAGGCGTTGAGCCTCCATTGTCGGGTGATTTAAGCTATTGGGCTACACAAGGCGTTTTATTGCTTAACACCTCATTGACTGTAAGAGCACATCAAGCTAATTCCCATAAAAATATTGGTTGGCAATCCTTAACGGATCTCGTGATTCAACGATTAAATCAACAATCACAGCCTATCATTTTTGTATTGTGGGGTAAACCAGCTCAAAAGAAACGGGCGTTGATTACGAATCCACAACATTATATTTTAGAGGCACCTCATCCAAGTCCTTTATCAGCTTATCGCGGATTTTTTGGTTCAAAACCCTTTAGCAAAATTAATCAAATATTGGATAAGCATCCCATTCAATGGGTTAAAAAATGATTGGCCAAGAGTACGATGCTCTTTTATAAGGGTTGAGCCTGTAGATTTAAAATACAGATTCTATCAAAAAATTAGGCTAATCTAAGTAATATTACACAGCATGACTAACAATAAACGATTCATGAGTACGATGTATATTATTAATCAATAAAATAAATTATCAAAAAGGAGTTATTAATCATGACATTTGAAGCAATCTTACCAGAATTAAAAAAAGGAGCTAAAATTATTCGTAAAGGTTGGGGCGGTTATGAAGAATATGTAAAATATATTCCAGAAACTACCATTGAAGGTGTTACCATGACCCCTTATTTTGTCATTATGGTAAAAGGTGAAGGATATAGCATGTTTCAACCAACAGTCTGCGACATTTTGGCAGAGGATTGGATGATTGTCAATGACTAGTCCTAAAGTTAAGCGAGAACACTTTTTGCCACAGCAAATGACGGTTATCGTGACAGGTGCTAGTTCTGGCATTGGTTATGCACAAGTCCAAGCTTTTTTAAAAGCGGGGCACCAAGTTTTAGCGGTCGACAAAGTATCCTATCCAGATAATCTATCAGAAACAGACCGTTTAATTTTTATCAAAAAAGATTTAACCGACGAAGCACACGTTAAGGAAGTTTTTGAGGTTTTAAATCAAAAATATGGGCAATTACAAGTACTTTGTAATACGGCAGGAATGCTAGATAATTATCAAACAATTGAACAAACGAGCTTCAGTCAGTGGCAACAGATACTTGCGAATAATCTGACTTCTCAATTTTTAATGGCGAAGTATTCTTTACCATATTTATTAAAAAATCCAACCTCGCGTATTATCAATATGGCTTCTATAGCGAGCTTAACTGCTGGTGGTGGTGGAGTTGCTTATACAGCCGCTAAACATGCGATTGCAGGACTCACGAAACAGTTAGCCTATGATTATGCTGAACGTGGTCTAAGAGTCAATGCGATCGCACCTGGCGCTATTCAAACACCTATGAATGCGAATGATTTTATTGGTGAAGAGCCAATGGCAAATTGGGTAGCGGATCAAACACCAGTTAAACGTTGGGCTCAACCGGAAGAAGTAGCCGAATTAACATTGTTTTTAGCGAGCGATGCAGCTGATTATATGCAAGGCGTTGTTCTTCCACTTGACGGTGGTTGGTTAATACGATAAAATAACAGAGTTGTTAATAAACAACACGATGACACTTCGACGGAAGGAATATCTTCTGCATCCTTTGGTCATCGTTATTACTAGGCTAAGATGACAGCCTACAAAGGAGAATCAAAAATGAATCATCAAAGTTATACTGCGCAAAGTCGCACCATGGATTTGGTAAAATCCGCTATAGTCGTGTCTCTCTATATGGTCTTAACCTTATTAGTTGCACCAGTCGCTTATGGTCCAGTTCAATTTAGAATTTCAGAAATGTTAAATTTCTTAGGACTTTATAATCGTCGTTATATTTATGCTGTAACGTTGGGCGTCTTTTTAGCAAACTTTTATCAATATGGCCCAGTTGATATGGTAATCGGAAGTTTAACAACATTAGCTTCGATGTTTATTGGTCGTTGGGTAGGAAATTGGTTAGTATCATTAAATGAAAAACACCAATTCTTTAAATATGATCCGATGTTTTTAAGATATTTAGCGATGGCTGTAGTCTTTGCCGCAGGATGTATTACCATTGCGATTATGTTAGTAATGGTGGGCGCTGAAGCTGCATTTTGGCCAGTTTACGGTTCGTTATTTATCAGTGAATTAGTCGTCATGTTATTAGGAATCCCTGTGATGTATGCGATTAGTAAACGTGTTGATTTTAATGCTTAATAAATAAAAATAACCTTATAGTCAAGCAATGATTCCTATTGGAGTCGCTAGACTATAAGGTTTTTGTTTATCTGAAAGGCTAAATAGATTAACAAGAGAAGACATCACTAGTTCATGTATACTACTGTTGAATATTAAAAAAAGTTAAGATAGTATTAAGAGACGATAGGCTGATTAACTGATTTCCATTTTTATTTATTCTTTGATTAATGGGTATCTAAAGGTTAATGGGTTCGCAGTATTGATCTGCAGACAGACTCATGTTATCTCAAAAGGCGCTAATCTAACTAAAGGTTTCACAGTAACGCTTTTTAATGGCATTCATTTGATATTAAATTTCGTATATCTCATCAAACAGACTTATAGCCCAGCCCGTCAAAAGGCGCCAATTTAATTTCACGGTTATATCACTTCATCCATTTTTAAAAATAAAAAAACTAATGAAGCATTAAGTGTCAAGCCATTTACTGACGACACTCTGTTCATTAGTTTATTTTGATTAATGATCATGTTGGGGTTCTTGTTTTAAAATCGGAGCAATAACGAAAACAGTAATCGCAATAACAATACCTAATATTGAAGCACTTTTAAAGTCGTAGGCGGCAGTTGTTAATTGGCTTCCTAAATAATAAGCAACTTGACCTAGAATAAAGGCCCAAACTAGCGTGACGATATATTTCATAATATAACAACCTTCTTTCAGATTTAGTGTAACATAATTAATGAAAAACGGGTAGTCTTTCTATGATAATTTGTCGATTCGTAAAAAATTATTCAGTTTTGCTCCTTATCATAGTATAGTATAATAGACTTAAAGTGTTAAAAGAAAGGAGGAGGGCAATGTTATTAAATGTACAAACAGCTTATTCATTATTACAAAGTACTTTGCGTCTTGACCAGTATGTTCAACAAGCCAAACAATATGGTTATCAACAAATCGGTATTGCCGATATTAATAGTTTAATTGGCGTTGTTGAATTTTATCAAGTAGCAAAAGCGCAGGATTTAACCCCTATGATTGGTATGATCATGAAAACTCATGGATTAATACGACAAGATCGAGAATACAAAGTGCTTTTATATGCTAAAAATTACCATGGTTATCAAGAACTGATTGCCTTATCAAAAAAATTGTCACAAGAAAATTTAGGACTCCATGAACCATGGAGTTTTTTAAAAGAGCATACCGAAAATTTAGTGCTAATTTCGACTGGTAGTGAATCAGAATTAGAAGAGCTATTATTGGCGGGCGATTATGCCTCTGCTGAAAAAGTAGTCCGTTTGTGGCGTGAAATAATCGGATATGAGGATGTTTATTTTGGCATTGCTGCCTATCCTTATAACCCAAAAGATGTGGCATTATATACTAAATTTGCTCAGTCACATCATTTGACAATGGTAGCTAACCAAAAAGTAAATACATTAGAAGCCAAAGATTTATTTAGTTTGAAAGTATTGGAAGCCATCGATCAAGCCGAAACGATAGAATTGTCATTAAGAGAGATGAAAGGACATCATTTTCTATATCCGTTAGACGAATTAAGAACCATGTATCAATTAGCGAAAATACCGTTTGTCATGGAAAATACTCAGCAATTAATCAATCAACTTCAATTTGATATTCCGCTTGAACAGGCCTTCTTACCGAAATTTAAAGTACCAGATGGGTATGATGCGGATGCATATTTAAAAACTTTAGTAGAAGATTCGATGAAGGAAAAAGGTCTCTTTGAAAACCAGGCTTATGTCGATCGTGCTCATTATGAATTATCCATTATATCGCAGATGGGATTTAGTGATTATTTTTTAATCGTATGGGAAATTATGGATTTTTGCCAGAAAAATAATATACGGGTAGGTCCTGGGCGAGGTTCCGCAGCAGGCGCATTGGTCAGTTATTTATTAGGCATTACCTTTGTTGATCCTTTGCAGTACGATTTACTATTTGAACGTTTCCTTAATCCTGAACGCTATAATATGCCGGATATCGATCTGGATATTCCTGATAACAAACGTGATTTAGTATTAAAACACATTGAAGAACATTATGGTCATTCTCAAGTGGCTCAAATTGGGACACTGGGAACATTTGGCGCCAAACAAGCAGTGCGGGATACTTTAAGAGTATTAGGTGCGTCAACTCAAGAGATGAGTCAATGGTCTCGTTCAATACCGACGGAATTAAATATAACGTTAGAACGCGCCTATACCATCTCCGCTAAATTACGAGAAATTGTACAAATGAATGATCAAAATCGTGCCATTTTTCAAGTTGCTTTAACATTAGAAGGATTACCACGTCATATGTCAACCCACGCAGCAGGAGTTATTATTCATGATGAACCACTTGAACAAATAATACCAGTTATGGAACGATCTAACCAAATGTTGTTATCGCAATTAACGATGCATCATGTTGAAAAAGTTGGTCTCTTAAAAATGGACATCCTGGGATTAAGAAATTTATCGCTGCTTGACGATATTTTATTAAATATTAAGCGAACACATGGTCAAACATTAGATGTTTATCAATTTCCGATGAATGACGAAGCAACGTTGGCTTTATTCAAAACGGCCGATACTAATGGCGTTTTTCAATTTGAGTCGGAAGGGATTAAAAATGTCTTACGTAATTTACAACCAAGTGAATTTGAAGATATAGTCGCCGTCAATGCCTTATTTAGACCGGGTCCGATGCAACAAATTGATGAATATATCAAACGTAAAAAACAACAAGTACCCGTTGAGTATTTACACCCTTTGTTGGAACCAATATTAAAATCAACCTATGGCATTATCATTTATCAAGAACAAGTCATGCAGATTTGTCAACAGTTAGCTGGTTTTACCTTAGGACAAGCCGATATTTTACGTCGAGCAATGGGTAAAAAACAAGCGAATATCATGCAAAGAGAACAGGCACACTTTATTGAAGGGGCCCAAGAACGTGGCATTGAAGCTGATTTAGCGCAAAAGATTTATCATTATATTGAAGCCTTTGCCAGTTACGGGTTCAACCGTTCCCATGCGGTTGTTTATTCTACATTGGCCTATCAGTTGGCTTACTTAAAAGCACATTATCCCTTAGAGTTTTACCAAGCAATCTTGAATCAAGGACGTTCCAATTTAAATAGTTTTGTCGATTATATCGAAGAAGCAAAAAGGCGTTTAGGTAAAATTTTACCGGTTGATATTAATCGCAGTTTTCGTGGAGTGACGATTGAAGAGGATGCATTAAGAATCGGATTTGAAAGTATTAAAGGCCTTCGACGTGAAATGATTACTCATATTTTAGATGAGCGTAAATTGGAGGGTAATTATCAAGATTTATTTTCGTTTTTAGGACGCTTACCGAAGAAATGGCAAAAACAAGAATTGATTGAAAATCTAGTTCGAGCGGGTGCCTTTGATAGCTTTGGTTATAATCGTGCCACCATTTTTTATAATTTACCAAGTTTCCTACAAAGTATCGAATATAGTGGCTTAAACCTTAACTTATTTGAAGCGATTGAACCAAAAGTGGACATACAAGAAGAATGGTCGCAGACAAAAATAGCTACAGAAGAAAAAGAGGCTTTAGGCTTTACACTGGCACCACATCCATTAGAACAGTATCAAGCACAGTTAGAGGCATTAGACGATTTAAATAACCTTTATCAAATGAAAATTAAACGTAAAATAAAGACAATTATTTTTGTACAAGATTTACGAGTAATTGAAACTAAAAAAGGGGATGAAATGGCCTTTGTCACAGCGGATACTGGAAAAAATGAAGTATCGCTAGTCGTATTCCCCAATGTTTATATACGTAGAAGTCGTTTGATACAACCGCATGCCATCTTATATATGGAAGGGACAGTTGATCGTAGCCGTCGAGGCGAAATGCAAGTCATTGTGAATCATTTGGCACCAGTAGACGAGTATATCGCTGTAGAAGAAAAGTCAAAATCGATGAGCAAATGTTTTATTCGTCTGACAGCTAATATTGACCTAAAAGAAGTAGTTGAATTTGTCAAAAAATTAGCAACAGAAAATCCTGGTCCATGTAACATTATTTTTGTGACGGAAGATAAAAAGACTTGGCAATTAGATGACACCTATCGAATAGGGTTTGGGCAAAGCGTTCAAAAGGAATTAGAAAACCGTCTAGGCAAGCAAAATATAGCTTTTCGTTAAGACGATTTGATTGATTTTATGAAGTGTTTATGAAAATTAACTCATTTTCACAAAAAGGTTGATTTTGTAAATGTTTACATAAAAATAATTGTAAAATAAATCTTAATTTCTTGACAAATACATGACTTATATTAAAAAAAATGATACAATACCCATGAAGAGTCGAGTTGTGATTCTTGACAAAAAAATTGAGGTGAAGTTTTATATGAAACGTATTGCCGTTTTAACCAGTGGTGGCGATGCTCCAGGAATGAACGCAGCGATTCGTGCTGTTGTTGAACAAGGTGCTCACCATGGCATTGAAGTGGTAGGAGTAAACTATGGCTTTAAAGGTTTGGTTGAAGGAAACTTTAGAGAATTGACTGTTGCATACTGTCAAGATAAGATTCGTCGAGGTGGGACTTTCTTATATTCAGCACGTTTCCCAGAGTTCAGAGAAAAAGAAAACCAGCTTAAAGCTATCGAACAAATGAAAGCTAACGGTATCGAAGCTCTAGTAGCAATCGGAGGCGATGGTACTTTTACCGGAGCGTTACAATTACAAAAACATGGTTATCCAATTATCGGTATTCCTGGAACGATTGACAATGATATTCCTGGAACGGAATACACGATTGGATTTGATTCTGCTGTTAATAACGCCTTAGATGAAATTGATAAAATATCTGATACAGCATCTTCTCATAACCGTACTTTTGTGGTGGAAGTAATGGGCCGTCATGCAGGAGATATTGCTGTATGGGCTGGGGTTGCAACGGGTGCTGATGCGATTGCGATTCCTGAAGCAGATTTTGATATGAAGGATATTGTAAGACGTGTCCACTCTGGTCGTGCGAATGGTAAAGATCATTCAATGATTATCTTAGCTGAAGGTGTAATGGGTGTTGACGAATTTATCCATGGTTTCCAAAAAGTAGATCCTGGTATGGCAATTCGAGGTATTACTTTAGCCCACGTTCAACGTGGTGGTAGTCCAAGTGCTCGTGACCGTGTTTTTGCAACTTTAATGGGTGCACGTGCGGTTGACTGTTTAATTAATGGTGAAGCTGGTCTGTTTATGGGTGTGAAAGGTGAGCAATTCGCTACATTCGATATTATCGAAACTTTAGAGAAAAAATCTCATGCTGTACGTCAAGATTTATACCAATTAAACCAAGATTTAACTGATAAAGCCAACTAACATTATTTTGAAGTTCAATTAAAAGGAGAAAACATAGATGAAAAAGACTAAAATTATTTGTACTTTAGGTCCAGCAACTAATACACAAGATAAAATGGAAGCATTAATAAATGCCGGTATGAACGTTGCTCGTTTTAACTTTTCACATGGTAACCATGAGGAACATTTAGAGCGTTTCAATGCTTTAAAAGCAGCGCGTGAAGCAACGGGTAAATTAAATACAGCAATCCTTTTAGATACTAAAGGACCAGAAATCCGTACAAATGACATGGAAAACAATGGCGTCGAATTAGTCCGTGGAAATACTATCCGTATTTCAATGACAGAAGTATTAGGAAATGCTGAAAAATTCTCAGTTACTTATGCTGATTTAATCAATGATGTAGCTCCTGGTAATCATATTTTATTAGATGATGGTTTAGTTGATTTATTAGTTACAGAAATCGACCATGAAAATGGTGAAATTGTAACCAAAATTGAAAATACTGGTGTTTTAAAATCTAAAAAAGGTGTTAACGTACCAAATGTTTCCGTTAATTTACCTGGTATTACCGATAAAGATGAATCAGATATTCGTTTTGGTGTACAAAACGGAATTGACTTTATTGCAGCTTCTTTCGTACGTCGTGCAAGTGACGTTATGGAAATCCGTGCAATTTTAGAAGAAGAAGGCGACTCAAAAGTTAAAATCATTTCTAAAATTGAAAACCAAGAAGGTGTAGATAACATCGAAGAAATCTTAGCTGTTTCTGATGGTATCATGGTTGCACGTGGTGACTTAGGGGTAGAAATCCCAACTCATGAAGTGCCAATCGTTCAAAAATATATTATTAAAAAATGTAACGAAGCAGGTAAACCAGTTGTAACAGCTACTCAAATGTTAGACTCAATGCAACGTAACCCACGTCCAACTCGTGCAGAAGCAGGGGACGTAGCAAATGCTATCTTTGATGGTACTGATGCGGTAATGTTATCTGGTGAAACAGCAGCAGGTGACTTCCCAGTTGAAGCAGTTACCACAATGGCTGATATTTGTGTTCGTACAGAAGCAGCGTTAGAAGGTCAAGATGCTTTTGCTTTAAAACGTTACGATCAATCAGACATGACCGAAGCCATTGGACAAGCAGTTGGTCATACAGCGCGTAATTTAGGTATTGAAATTATTGTAGCAGCAACTTCTTCAGGTCATACAGCTCAAATGATTTCTAAATATCGTCCAAATGCCACTATCGTAGCAGCTACATTTGATGAACAAACAGCTCGTCGCTTATCAATTACTTGGGGTGTTAATGCACACGTGATTGAACGTCCTGCTTCAACGGATGAAATGTTCGATAATGCAACAGCTTTAGTTCAAGAAAAAGACTATGTTTCAGAAGGTGACTTAATCCTTATCACAGCAGGTGTACCGGTAGGTGAATCTGGAACAACTAACTTAATGAAAATTCAAGTTATTGGAACTCAATTAGCTAAAGGTGAAGGTGTTGGTAATGGACACTTTATTGGTAAAGCAATTTTAGCAGAAGATGCAGAAACAGCTAACAAAAATGCTGTCATCGGATCAGTGTTAGTTGCTCGCACAACCGATAAAGACTATGCACCAGCATTAGAAAAAGTTGGCGCAATTATTACTGAAGAAGGCGGAATCACTTCCCACGCAGCTATTATGGGGATTGAACGTGGTATTCCAGTAATTGTCTCAGCTAAAGAAGCTTTAGACAAAATTGCTAATGGTGAATTAATTACTGTAGATGCTCGTCGTGGCGTTATCTACCGTGGTGCTACCATTAGTATCTAATTTAATTAAATATACATAGTGAGTCATCAGAACGATTGGGTTCTGAACTCTGCTTGAATAATTAGCTCGAACTTCGGTTCGGGCTATTTTTCATGTGCGCCCAGCATGGGCGTTAACTTGGCAATTTCACTCAGATTAATGCTCATTAATAAAAAGCGCAGTGGTTGAGTGGTATCAAATGGCATCTAAACGTAGCTGACAATAATCTTAAAATTATTGTGCGTTAATTAAAACGGTAGTGGTTGAGTGGTGTCAAACGGCGTCTTAATGACTTGTTTGAGACCTACTCAACTATGCGGGGGTAAACAGACGAAGCGATAATTATTTCATTTTATACATCTGGTCCACTCCCAACTGTGCGGGTGGACAGACGAATATAAAATCATTTGAGTTCTATTTCTTGCCTAATCCTATTTTTAACCACTAAACCAATAATAAGGACAACCAAATGAATGTTTATAACAATCTATGAATCAATAAAGACAACAATTTGTTAGTTAAGTCAATCGCTGGAGCAATAATTTCAGATATAAATCAAGTCCTATTTATGGTACAATCGATGAGAATAATTGTAGAAAGGATGATAATGTGACTTCGAGTAATATTCAATGGTTTCCGGGTCATATGGCGAAAGCTAGACGAGAAGCAAATGAAAAATTAAACTTAGTTGATATTGTGATTGAATTGGTCGATGCACGCATTCCTGAATCGAGTCGCAATCCAATGATTGATGAGATTGTCGGTCAAAAACCGCGTGTACTAGTCTTAAATAAGGCTGATTTAGCAGATAAACGAATGACACAACAATGGATTGATTATTATCAAGATATAGGTTTCCCTGCTGTAGCGATTGATGCACAGCATAATGTGGGGTTAAAACAGTTAATGAAGATTTGTAATGAAATCATGCAACCATATTTTGAAAAGCAAAAAGCCAAAGGAGTTAAACCACGTGCAATTCGTTTAATGATTTTAGGGATTCCTAACGTAGGTAAATCGACTTTAATCAATCGTTTTGTTGGTAAAAATCAAGCGATTACCGGTAATAAACCAGGCGTTACAAAAGCACAACGGTGGCTAAAGATGGGGAAAGATTTTGAATTATTAGATACGCCCGGGATTTTATGGCCTAAATTTGAGGATCCTGTAGTCGGTCAAAAATTAGCGATTACCGGTGCTATTAAAGATCAATTACTGCATATGGATGATATTGCGTTAGCTTTGATTGATATTATCCGCAATCGTTATGCCAATATTTTAATTGAACGTTATAAATTAACTGATGAACAAGTACAAGCTGAAACGAGCGTTAATCTTTTAATCGCAATGACAGAAAAAATGGGGTTGAAAGAAGATTATATGACGGCAGCGGAACGTTTTATTTTCGATTATCGTCAAAATAAATTAGGGTCATTAACATTGGACACACCGTATCATGAGGTGTCATTTGATGACTAATTTCTTATCCATTCAAGTAATTAAAGAATTAATCGATTCATTTCAAACAATGGAAGAATTGCAGGCGACTGATTTATTAAAAGATGAGCGTAAAGGTGTGCAAAAATTAATTCAACAGTTTGAAAAACGTTTAACACGAGAAGCATTAGTTAAAGAAGAACATTTACAACGTTTGAGTATTGAAAATAAACTTAGAACACAAGGATTTCAATATATTGCCGGCATTGATGAAGTGGGGCGGGGACCTTTAGCTGGGCCAGTTGTGACAGCGGCTGTTATTTTACCAGAAGATTGTGATGCCTTAATGGGTGTGAATGATTCTAAACAGTTAAGTCATGAAAAACGAGCTTATTTTGTTGACTTAATCAAGGCAACGGCTTTAGCTTATTCTATCACGGTAACGTCTGTTGCAGAAATCGATCAGTTTAATATTTATGAAGCCACTAGACGTTCAATGTTGGAATCAGTTCAAAAACTAACGTTACAACCAGATTTTTTATTACTAGATGCTATGAAAATTGATTCGCCTTTACCACAAGAATCTATCATAAAAGGGGATCAACGTTCTTTGTCGATAGCAGCTGCGAGTATTTTAGCTAAGGAATATCGTGATCAGTTAATGATAGATTATGGTAAAGAGTATCCAGAATTTGGTTTTGAAAAACATATGGGATATGGTACCAAATTACATTTGGCAGCTTTGGCTGAATTTGGTTATACCCCTATCCACCGTCAATCATTTTCACCTGTAGCTCAAACGCTTAAAATTTATAAAAAATGATTCTATTCATCCATGCGTATTTACTTATTAAGGAGAGTGAATACACATGGATTTATCTATTAAAGAGCAAATGATTGGGTTGATATATTCAGGGGTTAATTATCGATCACAAAAATGCTACTTGTCTTATTTATTTCAAGAACACTTACAACAAGAAGCTTTACCAATAAAAGAGATTTATCAAATTATTAAAATGTTACGGCTTAATCACCAATTCACGGATCAAAAAGTGATTGATTGGCAAGTGGCTGAATTGGCATATTTCAAACAATTAGCAAAATCGACGATTATTTTTGGTGAAGCTCACTATCCACCTCTGTGGTATCAATTGGCGCAACCACCTTTATTGCTCTTTTATCAAGGGGATTTATCTTGTTTAAATCGTCCTTTGGTGTCAATCGTAGGTTCACGGCAGACCACGGAATATGGTCGAATGATGACGGAGTCATTAGTAGCTGCTTTTGCCAAAGAAGGTTGGGGTGTAGTTTCGGGCTTGGCGCGTGGTATCGATCGGATTGTGCATGAGACAGCGTTAGCTTATCATTCACGAAGCACTGTAGCCTTGATTGCTAGTGGTCTTAATCGCACCTATCCGCGTGAACACCAGGAGCTTCAACAAAACTTAGCCAAAAATCATTTAGTGATTTCAGAATACTTACCGGATAGTCCGCCTTTAAAGCATCATTTTATTATGCGCAATCGGTTAATAGCGGGGATTTCACCGGTCACTTGTGTGATGGAAGCAGCCCAAAAGAGCGGAAGTTTAATCACTGCTAATTATGCTTTGCAGTGTAATCGTGAAGTATTTGCTTTACCGGGGCGCGTGATTGATAAGCACTCTCAAGGCTGCAATCAATTAATTGCCAGTGGAGCGTATCCTATTTTAAATGTCTCGGAAACAGTGGCTGACATTCGCCAATTATTTAAAAATCAACATTATTTTTAATATTTATATTTGACAACCTGTCTTCTTTCCTATAATATGGTTAACGATTTGAATTAAAAAAATAACGAGTCAGTTTTTGACTATATAATAGAAGGAAAAATTCAAAAAGATTGAAAGAAAGGCAGGTGCGATAATGTCTACCTATAAAAATCTAGTCATTGTCGAGTCGCCAACAAAAGCGAAAACTATTGATCGCTATCTTGGAAAAAATTATAAAGTTGTTGCCAGTAAAGGGCATTTACGTGATCTACCTAAAAGTAAAATGGGAGTCGATATCGAAAATAATTTCGAACCTCATTATATTAGTATTAGGGGACGCGGCGACACGATTAAAGAATTAAGAAAATTGGCGAAAAACTCTGAAAAAGTTTTTCTTGCAGCCGACCCGGACCGTGAAGGTGAAGCTATTGCATGGCATTTATGCCACTTATTAAATTTAGATTTAGATGCAGAAAATCGAGTGGTCTTTAACGAAATTACTAAAGATACTGTTAAGGAAGCATTCAAAACGCCACGTAAAATAAATCAAGACTTAGTAGATGCACAACAAGCACGTCGTATTTTAGACCGTGTAGTAGGGTATTCTATTTCACCTTTATTATGGAAGAAAATTAAAGGCGGTCTATCAGCTGGACGTGTACAATCAGCTACTCTAAAAATTATTATCGATCGTGAAAAAGAAATTCGTAATTTCAAACCTGAAGAGTATTGGAAAATTCCAGCAAAATTTAGTAAAGGTCGTCAAAAATTTGAAGCAGAATTTTACGGTATGGATGGTAAGAAGATGGATTTACCAGATGAAACCGCTGTTCAACAGGTGATGAAACGTTTGGATGAAAAAGCACCTTTCAATGTCACCAATATCGAAGAGAAAGAACGTTTACGTAAATCTTCACCACCCTTTACTACCAGTACCTTACAACAGGAAGCATCTAATCGATTGAATTTTAGAACCAGTAAAACAATGATGGTTGCACAACAATTGTATGAAGGGATTACGATTGGACGCCAAACTGTTGGTTTGATTACTTATATGCGTACCGATTCAACGCGTATCGCACCTTCTGCACAGTCTGCTGCATATGAATTTATTCGTGAGAATTATGGTCCACAATATAATGGTAAATCTAGAGCAACTAAAAACAGTAGCGGAGCCCAAGATGCCCATGAAGCCATTCGACCATCCAATCCAGCAATGACCCCGGACAGCATTAGTGATTCGTTGACTAAAGATCAACTGAGATTGTATTCACTTATTTGGGCACGTTTTATGGCGAGTCAAATGGCTGATGCAGTGTATGATACTATTCGTTGTGATATTGATCAAAACCAAGTTCAATTTAGAGCATCAGGATCACGCATCAAATTTGATGGATTCTTAAAAGTTTATCCAAGTAAAGCGAAAGACAATTACTTACCAGAATTAACTGTCGGTGACGAAGTAAAAGCTGTTGAGTTAGAACCTAAACAACATTTTACTCAACCTCCAGCACGTTATAATGAAGCAAGTTTAATTAAGACTTTAGAAGAAAAAGGCATTGGTCGTCCGTCAACTTATTCACCTACAATCGAAACATTACGCAAGCGTTACTATGTTAAGATGGTTGCGAAACGCTTTGAACCAACCGAATTGGGTGAGATTGTCAATGATGTGATGTCAGAGTTCTTCCCACAGATAGTCGACACAGACTTTACTGCCGAAATGGAACACGAACTTGATTCAATTGAAGAAGGTAAAGAACAATGGGTCAATGTATTAAGTAAGTTCTATGGTGATTTTGAAACGGATTTAACGAAAGCCGAGTCAAAAATCGAAAAGATTGAAATCAAAGACGAACCAGCAGGGTATGATTGTCCGGAATGTGGAAATCCAATGGTCGTTAAAATTGGTCGTTATGGTAAATTCCATGCGTGTAGTAACTTCCCAGATTGTCATCATACCGAAGCCATCGTGAAGAAAGTTGGGGTAAAATGTCCTCTTTGTCACGAAGGTGAAATTATTGAGCGACAATCGAAGAAAAATCGTATCTTCTATGGATGCGACCGTTATCCTGCTTGTGAGTTTGTCTCTTGGGACAAACCAATTGCACGTAACTGTCCAAAATGTGACCACTACCTTGTAGAAAAAACGACTCGTAAAGGTCGCGAAGTAAAATGTAGTAACTGTGATTACCAAGAAGAGGTAGAATCATAATATTAATCAAAAAAGCAGTCAAGCAAATGGAAAATTAATCCATTGGCAGACTGCTTTTTTATGCTATAAAAGGAGTCAAATAACAAACTTGTATTATAGAAAATTAATTTTTTGTTCTTAAATGAGAATATTTGAAAAACAACGCACCTGTTATTTAAATGTTATCTTTGTATCATTAATAATAGCTAGGTTATCGCCATTATTTCATTTATAAAGTGATAGTTTAAGTCAACTATTCGGTCAATGCTTTTTAACTATAATAATCATATGTAACAAATAATGATATTACATGCGTTTTGAATAGCCCTTTGCATATTCCGATGGGCTCATATTAAAAGCTTTGCTGAACGCTCGAGAAAAATATTGAATCGAACCATAGCCTAATTCAGTCGCGATTTGTGTAATCGATAAATTAGATTCACGAATTAATTGACGACTTTTTTCTAATCGTTGTTGGTTAATATAACTTTTTGGTGTGGTATGTTCATATTTATTAAACAACTGTTGCAAAGTAGAGCGTGATAGGTTGAATTCATTGACAAGATCACTCACTTTTAAGGCTACGATATCGCTTTGATGGATGTAATCGATGATTTCATTGAATATATCACTTTCATAGCGTTCACGCATAATAGTTGAACTAGATTCGTTGTTATTTTGATGCAATGACCGATGGAGTGCAAAGACGAGATTATCCAATTGATTCCAAACTTTATCGGCACCTAATGGTAAACTCAAGTCCTGATGCAAGACATCATATAACGGAGCTAGATATTCTGTCGCATTGATTAAGTTCTTAATTAATGCTGAGTCGATGCCTTCTGCAGTAAAGCGGATTGAATGTGTGAGTGTTCGTTTGTCAGCGTGATGAAATCTTATACTTGGTGTATCCGGTGGTAAAATCATTAAGTGGCCTTTAGTTAAAGTATGAACCGTATGATTAATTTCAATGTTGAATTGTCCCGACTCTACGATAATGATTTCAAAATGAGATTGCTTAACAAATTTTTTGCGGTAGTCTTCTGAGTAAAGCGTACTAACAGTGGATACAATGGTTAACAAATTAAAGGATACAGGTGTTGATTGGGCAGTAAAAATCTTATCTAATTTAATATAAGAAGGTTCTGCTTTGATTTGGGTTGATAGGTTGACAGTCGCACTGGAAGAAAGGCATAAGACATTGAACTCAATCCCTTTTCTTAAAGTGACTTCCGATTCAATTAGATAAGTTTGAAATCGATCTGTTTCGGCTATTTTAATGACTAATAATGTTAAGCCCTTGATGGGAGTGATCTTAACCGGCACTTCAAAATGGAACAGTGTTTGCGTATGATTGGCATTTAAGTTGATTTGACGATGATAGATATATTCCTTAGTTGAAGAGGGATTCTTTGGATTTTCAAAAAAATAAGCGGTATGATCAAACTTTTGATTAGTAAAATACATTCCAATGACCTCCATGAGTTTTTGATAATACTATTATATACTAATAAAGATAAATTATCATCTTTAATTATCTAATTTTGACAATCATTTCTTTGATAAAGACAATTGACCGGCTAAGTTGAATATTTTATTATTAAAAGAAATCATTAAATTTAAAAATAAATGAGAAACTTTCTCATTTTGTGCTATAATACTCCTATATATTCCATAAGTTTTCGTGAGTGAAATGATGCTTACCAATTTACTTGGATGAATAGACAGAAGATGTAGACCAACGAGGAGGATTTATCATGAATAAAATTAAGAAAGTGCTAATCGCCAATCGTGGAGAGATTGCGATTCGCATTGGACGTGCATGTAAGGAGCTTGGCATTAACACTGTTAGTATTTACTCAAAGGAAGATATTGGCACCTTGCATCGTCAAAAAACGGATGAATCTTACTTAATTGGGGAAGATTTAGGTCCTATCGAAGCGTACCTAGATATTGAAGGAATTATTGCCTTAGCAAAAGAAAAATTAGTCGATGCGATACACCCTGGGTATGGATTTTTAAGTGAAAATGAAACTTTTGCTAGAAGATGTCAAGAAGAGGGAATTATTTTTATTGGACCCGAGTTAAGACATTTAGAAATGTTTGGTAATAAAACCCGTGCACGCGAAACAGCGATTAGTGCTGGACTGCCAGTTATTCCAGGAAGTGAGGGTATAATTCAATCTCTTGCAGAAGCTGAAGCGTTTGCGGCAACAACCGGTTACCCATTAATGATTAAAGCAGTCAGTG
The DNA here is from genome assembly GCF_001552295.1 of Globicatella sanguinis NBRC 15551. Classification (GTDB taxonomy): domain Bacteria; phylum Bacillota; class Bacilli; order Lactobacillales; family Aerococcaceae; genus Globicatella; species Globicatella sanguinis. The sequence continues at coordinate 26,408 of NZ_BCQX01000008.1, forward strand.
GTGGTGGCGGCAAAGGAATGCGTATCGTTCATTCGGCTAGTGAATTAGCTGAGAGTTATGAACGAGCAAAGTCTGAAGCTAAATCATCTTTTGGTGATGATCGCTTATATATAGAAAAATATATTGCCAATCCTAAACATATCGAGGTGCAAATATTAGGGGATCAACACGGCAATGTCATTCATTTATATGAACGAGATTGTTCAATCCAAAGACGCCATCAAAAAGTAGTGGAAGTGGCTCCTTCGTTCGGCTTGCAACCAGAGATGCGTCAAAAATTAACAGATGCTTCCTTGCAATTAATGCAACATGTCGGTTATGTTAATGCGGGTACGGTAGAGTTTTTAGTTGCCGATGATGAATTTTACTTTATTGAGGTCAACCCGCGTGTCCAAGTAGAACATACTATTACTGAATTAGTAACAGGCGTTGATATCGTGAAAACACAAATTCAAATTGCCGATGGTGAAAGTTTATTTGGCGAGGAGATTGGTATTCCACCACAAGACCAAATAGTGACAAGAGGATATGCCATTCAATGTCGTATTACGACTGAAGACCCATTAAATGATTTTGCACCGGATTCTGGCACTATCGTCAGTTATCAATCGCCAGGCGGAACAGGAATTCGTCTAGATGCTGGTGATGCCTTTTCGGGTTCAATGATTACACCGTATTATGATTCGCTTTTAGTCAAAATATCATCTTATGCTATTCATAAAAAAGGTGCGATTGTTAAAATGTCACGTGCATTGGATGAAATTCAAATTTCAGGTGTTAAAACGAATATTCGTTTCCTAGAAAATATTATTCATCATCCTGACTTTATGTTAGGAGACTATCATACTAACTTTATTGCTGAGAAAGTTGAGTTGTTTGACTTTGTTCCTCCACGAGAACGAGGAGTAAAATTACTTAAATATATTGCCAATGTGACTGTCAATGGTTTTCCTGGTATTGAAAAGATAGATAAACCTGATTTTACAAGACGTGAAATACCGACTGTTGAAGGGGTTCGCTCTAGTATTCACCCAGCAAGCTTCAATAAAGCGAGTCGCAACCGATTAAAAACAGTCCCCTCAGCGATACAGCAACCTACTTGGAAGCAACTATTAAATGACAAGGGCCCAAGCGCAGTCTCTAAATTACTATTAGAAGAAAAATCGACTCTATTAACCGATACCACTTTACGCGATGCTCATCAGTCCGTTTTAACGACTCGTATGAGAACAACCGATATGTTAAAAGTAGCACCGTATATTAATGCAACGATGAAAGATCATTTCTCACTTGAAATGTGGGGTGGTGCGACCTTTGATGTGGCTTATAATTTCTTAAAAGAAAGTCCATGGGAAAGATTACAGCAATTACGTGAATTAATTCCCGATATTCCATTCCAAATGTTATTGAGAGCCGCTAATGCAGTCGGTTATCAAAATTATCCAGACAATGTCGTTCAACGATTTATTAAAGAAAGTGCGCATGCTGGCATTGATGTTTTTCGTATTTTTGACTCATTAAACTGGGTCGAAGCCATGAAATTACCGATTGAAACGGCCTTGAAAACTGATAAATTTGTCGAAGGAACCTTGTGTTATACAGGAGATATTTTAAATCCAGAGCGTTCTTCTTTATATACATTAGAATATTATGTTAATTTAGCACGCGAACTTGAATCATTAGGCGTTCATGCGATTGCGATTAAAGATATGGCGGGACTATTAAAACCGGAGGCAGCTTATCAATTAGTTAAAGCCTTAAAAGAGGAAGTTGCTTTACCGATTCATCTACATACGCATGATACAGCTGGTAATGGTGTTTTAACTTATTCACGAGCAATTGATGCGGGCGTCGATATTGTTGATACCGCAAATCCAGCTTTAAGTGGTCAAAATTCGCAACCTAATGCCAATTCACTATACTATGCCCGTCAAGGGACCAACCGACAAATCAAGTTAAATGTGGAAGTTAATGATGTGTTAACTAATTATTGGAAAGTGACACGTCAATATTATCGTCCATTTGAGACCGATTTAACAACAGCTTGGACACCGGTTTATCAATATGAAATGCCTGGTGGCCAATACTCAAATTTAAAGATGCAAGCTGAATCCCTAGGTTTAGGGGACCGTTTTGATGAAGTAAGTGCAATGTATCGTCGAGTGAATTTATTATTTGGGGATATTATTAAAGTAACACCTTCTTCTAAAGTTGTAGGTGATATGGCACTATTTATGGTACAAAATGATTTAGATGAAGCTTCAGTCATTGAAAAAGGGGCTAAATTAGACTTTCCTGCTTCAGTTGTCTCCTTCTTTAAAGGCGAAATTGGTCAACCGGCAGGCAAGATGAACGAAGACTTACAAAAGGTTGTTTTAAAAGGAGAAGCTGCTTTCACTCAAAGACCGGGTGAATTGATGACGGAATTTGATTTTGAAGCATTGAGAGAAGACTTATCTAAACGACTCTATACACCAGTAAACGAACAATTATTATTAAGTGGTGCTTTATATCCAAAAGTGACCCAAGAATTTCTTGATTTTGTTGAAAAATATGGTAAGGTAAGTGTGTTAGAGACACCAACTTTCTTCTATGGGATGAAACCCCATGAAACAATTTCAGTTGAGTTACAACCAGGAAAAACAATCAATATTGAATTGACTTCAATCGGTTCAGTTAAATCAAATGGGTTAAGGACAGTTTACTTTAACTTAAATGGACTATCACAAAAAGTTGAAGTCCATGATTTATCCGCCAAAACGACTGTGGATATTAGACCATTGGCCGACCGTCAAAATGATAACCATATTGCAGCTCAAATGCCCGGAACTGTATTTGCTATTAAAGTTAAAGAAGGCGACCAAGTTGAAGCGGGACAATTATTGATTATTACGGAAGCAATGAAGATGGAGACATCGATTGTTGCGACTAAACCGGGTGTGGTGAAGAAATTGTACATCCAAGAAAAAGATTCAATCAAAGCAGGGGAGTTATTGATTGAATTAGGCTAATAGTATTAAGATAAGAGAGAGAGCATATAGATGAAAAGATTAAGAAACATTTTGTTATTAAGTGCATTAACCTTATTAAATGTCGCTTGTCAAAGTCCAACTACTAATTCTCAAGCCAATGATGCGCAAACGACTACGGTAAGTGCTCAAGATGCTACGACTACCGTAAGTACTGAAGAAGCGGATGAAGCAAACGCTGATGCTGAAGGGGAGACTCCTACTAAAGAAGGACGTTCGGTGACCATTCGTTCGATCGGTGATATTTTAATTCACGACTGGGTTTACGACAATGCAGCGACTGCTGATGGCTATGACTTTACTCCAATGTTTGAACCCATTAAAAAATATTTAGAAAATGCGGACATCACGACGGCTAATTTAGAAGTGATTGCTGCTGGTGATACTTACCCATTATCTACTTATCCAGCCTTTAATGCCCCTTCGGAAATTATTGATGCATTAAAAACGGTTGGGGTGGATATTGTCAATAATGCTACTAACCACTCAATGGACTTAGGAGCAAAAGGAGCTTATGCTTCAATTGAAGCTTTGAAAGAACGTGATATGCCTTATGTTGGTAGCTATGAAAGTTGGGATGATTATAATAATATGCGCGTTTTAGACGCGAATGGTGTTAAAGTAGGATTCCTTTCTTATAGTTATGGTGCAAATGGGAATTATATTCCTGAAGATCAAGCCTATCTTTTAAGTTTAATTGATACGAATTTAATGCCATTAGAAGTTGAAGCTTTAAATAAAATTTCGGATATTTCAGTGGTGATGATTCACAATGGTGAAGAATATGATACATTACCGTCTGTCTATCAAGCTAATGTCAACAATGTCGTGCGTAATGCTGGAGCGAATTTTATTTTAGGTGGTCATCCTCATGTACCACAACCGTTTATTGTGTATAACAAGCATCAAGCCGCAATGTTTTCTCATGGTAACTTTTTATCAGGTCAAGTCGAACAAGAAAACAAAGTAGGGGGCATTGCCGAGTATACCTTTACCGAAGTGGATGGCGAATTTGAAATTAGTAAAATACGTTTTATGCCGACATATTGTATCGGTGCTCAATTCGAAGATTATTATGTCGTACCTTTGGCAGATTGGGAACAATATGGCATTTACAATGGCGATGGTTTGTTTGCTGATTTAGAAGAACGCATGACCTATTACTCAAACTTAGTTGAAGTGGTTGATTATTTAGACTAACTTTAGAGTAGGTGACCTTCCCCAAAGGTTGAATATAGTTCTCTAGAAAAGTCCCATGATTGTTTTAGATGCTATTTTAAGGATTATTGACTAATAATATAAGAATTTTACCCTCAAGCTTTATTTTATACTTAACGCTAGTAGGCAAGGTGGACCAACGAAGTGGAAATTATTTGATTTTCTACTTCTGGTCCACTCTTTTTTATATGCTCAAAAGTATTTGGCATTATTTTTACGTACCTATTCTTAGGAGGGTGTACAATGAAAAAATGGCATTTAATTACATTGATAGTATTTTTAATCATGACGATAGTACCGCACACTGTGACAGCACAAGCCGTTGAGTTAGCTCAACCTTACCAATTAATTACTAACTGGGAAGGAGACATCATTAATCAGGAAAATTGTCAAATTTTAATCCAAAACCAGTTTAATCAAAGTGACAATATGAGTGAACTTAATCAATTGATAACGAATTATCAAACAACTTTATCCGAATTAGAAAGCGAATTTAATCGCTTAACCAGTGAAATTGAATCTCTCGAACACAATGAAAACTATTCGATTATTCAAGCAACCAACACCTTAAATGAAGTCATCGAAGCAACTTATTTAACGCTGCAGACAACCGAACCGGAATTTAATAACCTTACAGAAGCGGAACAATTAAGTTTGGTGGAAATGGATCAAAATGTCATTGAGTGGCAACAATACTTGGAGGGAATTATTCAACAACAAAACGAAGTCATTGCTTCACGCTCAATGGTCGAAACACAGTATCATGAGACCCTATATTTATTGGAAGTAGCACAAAATCAATTAGCTGAAAATCAAATGGCTGATCAACAATTGAATCAATGTCTTCTATATGCTTATTCTGTGCCTAAGATCAATGCGGAAAGTTTTTTAATTGATCACCAAATGAGTAGTTTAACCGAATATTTAGCTAATTTAGATTTCTATTTATCACAATTAGTACCATATCCTTATTATCAACTACGATTTGAAGATATTTATCAACAATTTACTCAAATTTTAACAATTGAGGAGATAACGCAAACACTTAACTTAAAAGGGAATATTCAGCTAGACGATGATTTAAAGTGCGCCTATCAATATCGAAAAGAATTGAGCATTAATGATGTGATTCGCTTTGTCAGCATCGCACAAAATGATGTTTATCAAAGTCAAACCAGTGAAGACTATCTGATAAGGTATCAGGAATTATTATTAATTAAAGAAGCACAATTTCTTTATTTTAGTCAAATTAACGCCAATGCATGGCAACTAATTAAAGATCATTTAGCAAATTTTTTAAATCATCAAGGTTATGTAAGTGATGATGCGATTGCTTTAGTACGTCAACTTAATCAGAAATATCAAGTAAAAATGGTCACCTTTAATGAAGCGACTCAAACTTGGCACCCGGTCGAAGCATCAACTACCGGTTATTTAGCAGAATACTATTACCGTGACATCGATTGGCATACGCTTGTCGAAGAAGAAACCACGAGCGACATTGAAGTGGAAGATAATAATGCAATTACTGAATCATCAAATAATGAAGATACAAAAGAAGATGAATCTACCCATAATATAGTGGACAATTCATCTAACCAAGAGTCTCCATCATCGACTAAGCCATTATCGGGTTCAAGATATTCTGCTAATCGTAGCACGAATACCCAACAGGTACCATCGACAACAAAATCAAGTAATAACACTAATACGCTGGACAATATTAAAGCAAAATTAGCAACCAATCAAAAGACTAACAACAACAAGCAATCAAATTTAAATAAAAACAATATCTCAACAGAGAAATCGAATAATCAGTCGTCCCAGAAAAAGACACAATCAAATAATAATCAATCGAGTGAAAAGGATCGTAATAATCAAGCAAATGATACAGAAGCCAATAAGACTAACAATCAGCAACAGTCATCATCCAACGCAAATAAAAAGCAAACGGTCCAATTACCAACAACTGGAGAACAACAAAGAGCCATGACTTGGGCATTGATTTTGTTAATGTTAGGTGCTATTTTAATCTTAATTTCAACTATTTATAAACGCAAGCAACGTCAAAAATTGGATGAGATTGATTTAGATGCTTAAATAAAATTTTCATCATTTAAACTTATTTCCTATATATGTAGTCATACTTGATATTAACTCCAATATAATAATCAGTCCTCATTAAGTGAATTTCCCTTATAACTATGTTACAATTTACTCATATTATGGAGGTAGATAAAATGAATGAAATCGAAACTTATTTAGAACAAATTAAAGTATTTGAGGAAATTTCACCAGTCAAAGGGATTGAATTATTAGAACAAGAGGGGACAAATATTTATATCGGAAGAAAAACTTGTCCATACTGCCGTCGCTTTGTAAATAAATTAAATAAAGTAGCACAGGAGTATCAATATAAAATTTACTTAATTGATTCAGAAAGTGAAGAATATGATTTCAAAGATATTCAATCATTCCGCGAACAATTTAACATTCCTACTGTACCAGGATTTTTAGTTAAACAAGCTTCAGGTGTCGCAGTTCGTTGTGACAGTTCAATGACTGAAGAAGAAATCGTTCAAATGATAGAAGAGAAGTAAAATGAAAAAACTTCTCCTACTTTTAATCCTTTGTACATTTATTATTGGATGTGATAATAAAGAGGAAGTGGAAACTGATCATTCTACGAGTGAAGCTACTATCGAGATGACTACCCAAACCCTTGAGGATACCTTAGCGGAAATTTCAACAACCTTAGAGGCGACCACTGAAGAAATAATAATAGCTGAAACTACTGAAGAAGTAACAACTGTAGTAGATACTACACCACTGTCAGATGGTATTTATACCTCAACTGAAATTATTAATTGGAGTAGCCCAGTTAAGCCAGCAGAAAAAGGGCTGAAACGGATTATCAAAATACTGCAAGATAAAAAAGAATATTATGATGCGATTGAATATTTATTTTATGTCGAAAATATTAGTCATAACCCGGAAGAGTATCATGTGCGTGTGATTCAAAATTTTTCAGATCAACAAATCGAAGTAGGTAACTTTATCTTACATGGTGAAGATGTGGAAACTCAAAATTAACAGATGGCATAAACAATAAGTAGGTTGAAATTAAAACTAAAGAATTAGGTCTTGGAGCCATATTTTTGTAAGAAGGATTAATAAAATAAATCCAAATCTAAATGACATCATAAGTGACCACTCTTTTGTTACAAAAATAGACATTTAAATAAGACTGAACCGAAAGTATTATTTTGGTTCAGTCTTTTT